>JBGOVD010000169.1:0-5269 GCA_041477935.1 Dissulfurispiraceae bacterium
GGTACCCGCTTTCGAGCAAGGCACATCGCAGCGATCCCAATGCGGACAACAATCCGGCAGCCCACATAGACAACACCTTTGTCTTTGGCGTCGGCGCGACACTGAACTTCTAATATAGAGGACATAAACCAAGGAGGAAATAATGAAACGGTATCTAAGTATAATACTGGTACTCGCCGTGCTCTGCATGGCAGGACTTGGCATAGCAGCGGATGAGAAGGCGCCGGCAGCGGCGCCGGCTGTAGCCGCTGAAACAGCAGCAGCCCCGGCCCCTGCAGCAGCACCAGCGGTGCCCAACAAGATCGACACGGGTGATACCGCATGGATGATCGTAGCGACGGCCCTCGTCATGCTCATGACCCTGCCTGGGCTGGCCCTGTTCTACGGCAGCCTTGCAAAAGGCAAAGACGCATTGAACACCATGGCGATGTCCTTTGTGACCTACGCAATAGTCAGCATCCTGTGGATCTTTTACGGCTACACCTTTTCATTCGGCACGGATGTCAGCGGAATCATCGGCAGCGCCGAAAAACTCTTTCTCTCGGGAGTCGGCACAAACAGCATCTCGGACCTTGCCAAGACAATACCTGAATTCATATTCATCTGCTACCAGCTCACCTTTGCGGCCATCACCGTAGCACTGGCCAGCGGCTCCTACGTAGAGAGGATGAAGTTCTCCGCATGGATACTCTTTACGATACTCTGGTTCACATTCTCCTACATACCGATAGCCCACTGGGTGTGGGGCGGTGGCTTCCTGGCGCAGCTGGGAGCCCTGGACTTCGCAGGCGGCACAGTCGTACATATCAATGCCGGTGTAGCCGGACTGGTCGGAGCAATCATGCTCGGAAAGAGGAAGGACGCAACTCTCAAACCGCATAACCTTACACTTACAGTCATCGGCGCGGGCCTTCTGTGGTTCGGCTGGTTTGGATTCAACGCAGGCTCAGCCCTTGCCGCAAACGGACTTGCGGGCGCAGCCTTTATCAACACCAATACCGCAACAGCAGTGGCGGCAGTCTCATGGATGGTAGTGGAATGGATGCATGCAAAGAAGCCCACAGTGCTGGGACTCGCCTCCGGCGCGGTCGCCGGACTTGTAGCGATAACCCCGGCAGCCGGATTCGTCAACATCAGCGGATCCATAATCATCGGAATAGCCGCAGGAGTAGTCCCATACCTTGCGGTAGCGTTTCTGAAGCCTAAGCTTGGCTATGATGACGCACTGGATGCCTTTGGAATCCACGGCATAGGCGGGACCATCGGCGCCATCCTCACCGGAGTATTTGCGGACCCGGCCATCAACGAAGCAGGCAAAGGCCTACTTTACGGCAACCCCGGCCAGCTGATCACCCAGCTGATCGCAGTCGGAGTGACCATATCCTATACAGCGGTTGTTACCTTCATAGTCTTCATGATAATCAAGGCCCTGGTAGGAATCAGGGTGGACATTGAAGAAGAAGTCACCGGACTGGACGAAAGCCAGCATGGTGAAAAGGCGTATAACTTATCATAGTGGATGCAGGAGGGTCCTCAAATGGGACCCTCCACTCCTCGAAAAAAACCAGGAGGAAGTATGAAGAAGATAGAGGCTATAATAAAACCGTTCAAGCTTGACGAGGTCAAGGATGCCTTGAATGCGATGGGAATACAGGGCATGACAGTAACGGAAGTGAAGGGATTCGGCAGGCAGAAGGGCCATGTTGAGCTTTACAGGGGGGCGGAATACGAGATATCGTTTGTCCCCAAGGTAAAGATCGAGATCGTAGTGCCGGATGCAATGGCGGACAAAGCGCTGGCAGTCATAACTGAAAAGGCCAAGACCGGCAAGATAGGCGATGGAAAAATATTCGTCTATACTGTCGAGCAGGCGGTAAGGATCAGAACATCGGAGGTCGGAGAAGCCGCGCTTTAATAAAAAAGCCTTCGTTTTAGTAAAAGATAAGCGTTAAGCCGGGTGCAGCAATACTCGTGCTTGGTGCAACCTAAGAAGAAGCCCTCCGGGGCTTTTTCTTGTTTTAAGACTTTATAGAAGATGGTATTCACGATAGGCTGAGTTGCCTACGCGACGACGACCCGCTAAACTATGAACAGCGGCGATATGAGTTTTTATCTTGACATTTAACATATAAATTAATATAAATATATTTATGTTAGAACTTGCGGAATCCATGAAGATGCTTTCGGACCGGTCGCGGTTGAGGATACTCATGCTCCTCTCCGGCCGGGAGCTATGTGTCTGCCAGATAATGGGTGTGCTCGGGATGTCTCAGCCGCTCGTTTCGCGCAATCTGTCCCTGTTAAATAAGGCTGGTTTTCTCGATGACCGGCGTGAGGGTAAGATGATATTTTACACAGTAAAAAAGAAACCCCGCAAAGTGCAGCGTCTACTGCTGGATGTGCTTTCAGATGTGCTGATTGGCGACCGTCTTGTGGCCGCTGATATAAAATCACTCGGGGAATGCCGGGAGTTCCAGAAGCAGAGCGGAAAATGCGGCATGGAGACATATCTCGCTTATATGAAAAAGAAGGCCCGTAAGTCGCGGGGCGCTTCGGGGCTGTGAAATTGACGCAGGGAGAAGAACATATGTTGCGCGCAAAAACCAGGGGGTTGTCTTTTCGGGCGGCGGCTGCAGGCCTGCTTGTATCCTTACTCCTTGTTGCGACTGTTTTTGGGGCAGACAGAACTGTCACTCTGAAGGAGTCTGTCGCCGTTGCGCTCAAGGACAATCACGAATTAAAGGCCTTTGGTTATGATGCCGATGCAGAAGCCGAAAACGTCGGCATAGCTCGAAGCGCATTGTTTCCGCATCTCTCCTTTGAAGAGCGGTTCATGCGGACTAACAATCCGACGGCGGCTTTTTCAGCCAAGCTTAACCAGCGCCGCTTTGCGCAGCAGGATTTTGCCATCGATTCGCTGAACGATCCGCGGCCCGTCAATGGCTTTCAATCGTCTCTTTCTCTGGAACAGCTTATCTTTTCGAGCAGGGCTATGATCGGACTCGATATGTCCAAAATCCAGCGCGATGGCAAAAAAGAGGAACTGCTCCGCAAAAAGCAGGAAATCGCCTTCCAGGTTATAAAAACTTTCTTGTCCGTTCAGACCGCAAAGCAGTACGTTCAGGCCGCCGTACAGGGTGTGAAGGACGCGGAGGAGCATCGGCGGATCGCTCAGCTCCGTTACGACTCAGGGCTCGGGCTGTATTCCGACGTGTTGAGGGCATCCACGGCCGCTGACGCGGCCAGTCAGGGACTCGTTGCTGCTCAGACAAATCTTGATGTTGCCAAGAGGGCGTTGGGACTTCTCATGGGCATGTCGGAATCAGTGGACGCTTTGGATGATGCCGTTGTAATTCCGCGTAGAGAGCTTGACGTCTATGTCCTGAGTTCATCAGCGCGGAATGATGTACTGGCCATGGAGCATTATCTCGACAATGCACGGAAAAATGTCAGCCTTGCCGGGGCAGGTTATCTGCCGGAGGTAGGTGTAGGCGGAGCCTATCAACGCAATGAGCACAGGCAGCCCTTCGCGGCTGAAGGAGACAGCTGGACCGTTCAGGCCTTCCTGCGCTGGAATCTCTTTGACGGCCTGAAGCGGGAGCATGAGCGCTCCAGGGCCAAATTCAAGGTTTCTGAGACCGAGGAGCGACTGGCATTTCTGAAAAAGGCTGTCTCTTTCAGGGTTTACGAAGCCTACCTTAATGACGAGGAAGCACTGAAAACAGAGGAACTCGCCGCATCGGGGCTCAGGACGGCCGAGGAGGGAAAGCGACTGGTGGAACTCAGATATAAGAACTCGCTCGCCCCGATCGTCGACCTTCTCGATGCACAGACGAATCTCGACCATCAGAGGGCGGCATATATTGCGCGAGCGAACGACCACAGGCTGGCGCGCGCTAATCTGAGTTTTCAGGGCGGGTTGCTGCTTCAGGACCTTGGAATTGAACCATAATTTATTTAATAACGAGACAGGAGCCGGGCTTTATGAATAATTTCATCTGTTTGCACAATGGCTTGCGAGGTCGCCGGGCGGTTACGGTGCCTATGTTGCTTCTTATCGTCATGACTTCATTTATCTTCGGCTGCAGCGACAAGGTATCTCCGGGGACTGCCGAGGTGAAGCGCACCCCGGTTTCAGGTGTAACTATCGCAGAACTGAAACTTTCGCCGGTCGACGATTATTATGAGACTTCGGGCACTGTCAAGGCAAAGAATGTCGGCGTGATCGCAAGCAAGATCATGGGGAGCGTCACATCCGTTGCCGTGCAGGAAGGCCAGCGTGTGGGCCGGGGGCAGACCCTACTTACGATTGATGACAGCGACATTGCCCAGAAGGTCAAGGCAGCTGCCAGTGCTGTCGAGTCCGCACGGCAGCAGAAGCAGTTGGCCGAGGTGACCTTTTCGCGATATGCAAAACTCTATGAGGAAAAAGCACTCTCCAGGCAGGAATTCGATCAGGTTGAGACGCAGAAGAAGATAGCGGAGAGCGAGCTCGGGCGTACAACAGCAATGCTCAGGGAAGCTCAGGCATACCAGGGGTATGCACAAGTGAAAGCGCCCTTTGCCGGAGTTGTGACGGGCAAGAAGATCGACCCGGGAAGTATGGCAATGCCGGGTATGCAGCTGCTTACCGTCGAAGATACATCCGCTTTTTTAGTAGAAGCTGCGGTCGATGAAAAACTCTCGTCAAGACTCAGGGCAGGGACTCCCGTCGAAGTGATCATAGACGCGCTGAATCAAACCTCCAAGGGAAAAGTTTCTGAAGTAGTGCCCGCAATAGATCCCATGTCAAGAACATTTATCGTAAAAGTAACAGTAAGCGGAGCGGGCCTGAAAACCGGTCTCTACGCCAAGGTAATGATGCCGACCGGCACACGTGACGCACTCATGGCACCGGTTTCCGCAATCGTCGAAAAGGGGCAGCTGTCAGGCGTCTATACTGTGGATGCAAAAGGAATCATCGCGTATCGTCTTGTCCGCACAGGCAAGCACTTCGGCGGTAATATCGAAATCCTCTCCGGTCTCAACCCCGGAGACAAGATTATCGTATCCGGAGCAGACAAGGCCATAGACGGCGGCGTGATCGCCGAACAAAAAGCCGGGACCCCGGAGAGATGAACAATAAGAAAGACCTTATGACCGGAATCGGCATTTCAGGCAGGATCGCCAGGGCATTCATCAATTCCAAGCTGACCCCGCTCATAGTCATAGCATCGCTTCTGCTCGGTGTCTTTGCCGTGCTCGTTACTCCGCGCGAGGAAGAGCCCCA
>JBGOVD010000020.1:0-12510 GCA_041477935.1 Dissulfurispiraceae bacterium
ATCTTATTATTGCCCACCGTCAGAGAGGACTCTCGCCCGACCACCCGGCAATACGGGGCACCGCCCAGAACCCCGATGTCTATTTCCAGGGAAGGGAGACGGTAAACAAATACTATAATGCGACCCCGGTTCTTGTCGAGAAGGCCATGGACAAATTCGCCGGAATCACGGGACGGAAGTACAAGCTGTTCGATTATTATGGTGCTCCGGATGCCGAACGAGTAATCGTTATAATGGGATCTGGCTGCGAGACGGTTGCAAGCACTGTCGATATCCTGAACGCGCGGGGGGCGAAACTCGGACTCGTACTTGTAAGGCTCTTCCGGCCATTCTCCGTCGATGCTTTCGCTGCGGCATTACCCGCGAGCGTAAAGGCAATCGCTGTCCTTGACCGCACTAAGGAGCCTGGGTCGATAGGTGAGCCTCTATATCTCGATGTAAGAACAGCCCTCGGCGAAGCGATGGAGAGGGAAAAAGCTACATTCAAGACTTATCCGCGGGTTGTTGGAGGCCGCTATGGTCTCGGCTCGAAAGACTTTACTCCCGGTATGGTCAAGGCCGTTTTCGATAATCTGGCTCAAGCCGAACCCAAGAACCACTTTACTGTCGGGATCAACGACGACGTCACCGGCACCAGCCTGGATTATGACGGCGACTTCACAGCCGAAGGGAAGGGCGTCTACCGCGCACTATTCTACGGACTCGGCTCAGACGGTACTGTCGGCGCAAATAAAAATACGATCAAGATCATCGGCACAGAGACCGACAATTATGCTCAGGGCTATTTCGTCTACGATTCGAAGAAATCGGGCGCTATCACCATATCGCATCTTCGCTTCGGAAAGGAAAAAATACATACGCCGTACCTTGTCCCGCGAGCGAACTTCGTGGCCTGCCATAATACAACATTCCTGGAAAGATACGATATGCTGGCCAATGCCGAAGAAGGCTCGACCTTCCTGCTCACGACCTCTCATGGCAAGGACGCGGTTTGGGACAGCCTTCCGGTGGAGGTGCAAGAACATCTCATTTCTAAAAAAATGAAGTTCTATATCATCGACGCCCTTTCGCTTGCGGAGGAACTCGGCCTCGGCAGCAGGATCAATATGATCATGCAGACCGCCTTTTTCGTCATTTCCGGGATCATACCGAAACAGGACGCCATCAGGTCGATCAAGGAGCAGATCAGGAAGACTTACATCAAGAAGGGATCGGAAGTCGTCGAGATGAACTACGGCGCGGTCGACGCGGCACTTCAGAATATCGTCGAAGTTCCTGTTCCGGGCGATGTGACGAGCAAGGTCCGTATGACGCCGCCTGTACCGGATGATGCACCGGAGTTCGTAAAGAACGTCACAGCTAAAATCATCCAGGGAAAGGGCGATTCCCTGCCGGTTTCAGCCATCCCTGCTGACGGCACATGGCCGACCGCGACGACCCAGTACGAGAAACGCAATGTAGGAGTACATATCCCGGTATGGGAACCCGACATATGCATACAGTGCGGCATGTGCTCTTTCGTCTGTCCGCACGCAACGATCAGGATAAAGGCGTATGAGCCGGCTTATCTGAAGGATGCTCCGGCGACTTTCAAATCTGTCGACACCAAAGGCAAAGAGTTCGAGGGGCTCAAGTTCACCGTTCAGGTGGCCCCAGAAGATTGCACCGGCTGCGGTTCGTGCGTGTACGTTTGTCCCGGATTCAAAAAAGATGCGGAAGGCAAGAAGATACCGGACTTCAAGGCCATCAATATGCAAGTCCAGGAGCCTCTACGCAAGCAGGAGGCCGAGAATTACAAATTCTTCCTCAGCCTGCCGGAAACCGACCCTTCCCGTTATAATCGGGCTACAGTTAAGGGAAGCCAGCTTGTAAGGCCGCTCTTTGAATTCCACGGCGCATGCGGGGGGTGCGGGGAGACCCCGAATATTAAATTGCTCACACAGTTGTTCGGCGACCGGCTGCTGATAGCCAATGCAACCGGCTGCACTTCCATTTACGGCGGAAACCTGCCGACGACACCCTATTGTACTCGGGACGATGGCAAAGGGCCTGCATGGTCCAATTCCCTTTTCGAGGACAACGCGGAGTTCGGGCTTGGAATGAGACAGGCCGTCGATAAATTCAATTCGCAGGCGGTGGAACTGCTCGACAGGATCGCGTCGCAGGCCGCATATGCCGGTTCGCAAGAGCTCTTCGATTCTATAAAAGACGCAGATCAATCCGCTCAGGACGGCATCGAGAAACAACGGACCAGGGTCGTAGAGTTGAAGAAGCTTATTGCAAAGGATGCCTCGCCTGACGCCAAGAGCCTGCTTTCGCTGGCCGACTATCTTGTAAGGAAAAGCGTTTGGTGCATCGGAGGCGACGGTTGGGCATATGATATCGGATACGGTGGTGTCGACCATGTGCTTGCATCTGGCGAGGACATCAACATCATGATCCTCGATACCGAGGTCTATTCCAACACCGGGGGGCAGATGTCTAAATCTACACCTCTTGCAGCAACGGCCCAGTTTGCAGCAGGCGGGAAGAGGACACCGAAGAAAAGTATCGGTGCAATCATGACAACATACGGCAGCGTCTATGTCGCTCAGATAGCCTTCGGCGCGAACCCGGCACAGGCGGTCAAGGCCTTCACCGAAGCGGAGGCTTACAAAGGGCCGTCTCTAATCGTCTGCTACGCCACATGCATCGCGCAGGGCATCGATATGAACAAAGGCATCGAGGAGCAGAAAAGAGCCGTCGCATGCGGCCATTGGCCTCTCTATCGTTATAATCCGATGCTCGCAGCCGAAGGCAAAGCACCGTTGATTATCGACAGCAAGGAGCCGACCATCTCTTTCGAAGAATACGCATACAAGGAAAATCGCTATCGTTCGTTAAAAAGCACGAATCCCGAACTTGCAGCAGCCCTTATGAAACAGGCCGAGGCGGATGTGAAACGCAGATGGAATTATCTGAAACACCTGGCGAAGTGGGTGCCGGGAGAATAGACGCCCTCGCATGACAGGGTCTCCCTTGATTTTATTGCAATTATGTTGCTAGATTAGGTGTATGGCTGAATACGAAAAAGTTACGAAGCGAACTTACGTACTCGACCACACACCTATCAAGATGGACTATCTCGTTGTAGGGACCCAGCTCCCATTCGATGTCTATACCAGGGAAAAAAGCGTATACACTCTCGCCTACGAGAAAGGTCATAAATTTAACCACATCGACCGGGGCAACTTGAAGAACAAAGGCATTTCCGAAGTATATGTGGACTATGAAGTGATGGATGAGGTAAATAAATACAAGAAGAAAAACCTTGAAACAAACCCCGCCACACTCAGCCCCGAAAAAAAGTTCGAGAAATACACCACAGATAAAGAAAACTGCTACTATGCAGGAAGAAAGCTGCTGATACCCGGCGAAAAGATAAACTTCAGCCTTCATGTCATCAGGAACATGGAAATGCATGCCCTGCTTATTGCCGATGACTCCAACCCGGCAGAGATAAAGGTCGAACATGTCGACTATGACCAGACTATCGGTGATATCGTGATAAAAAAATCAGATATCAAACACTACCATAATTTCATCAATACCCTTGTCAAATCTGAACGGAACCTGCCGGGTGAAAAGATACTCATAAAAAACTGGGCTGCTATAGAGAACCTCAAGATAATGCTGGATTTCCTCCTGAACGCTCCTTCGAATAAGGAAGTAATGACGCGTATCAAGGCCGCAATGAGTTCATTTGTGAATGTGGTTGCTGAAAACCTCGACAGGATACCGGACCTCCTTTCTAAGGGGCTCCACAACTATTTTTTCAATGTCCATTCCGTAAATGTGGCGATCATGGCTACCGGCCTTGCACTGAAAATCGGCATCAAGCAGAAAGAAACCCAGAACATTGCCCTTGGCGCACTGCTGCATGATATCGGCATAAGCATAGTCCCGACTGCAATTATCAACAGAATGGGTAATCTGAACGACAATGAATTCCAGGTCTATAAGAACCATGTTATGGAAGGCGAGAAACTGTTGAAGGCCGACAAGAGTTTACCGGACGAGGTTGTAATAGCCGCCGTCCAGCATCACGAAAAACTTTCTAAGCGCGGATATCCCTTCAGGCTGTCAGCAGACAGGATCAAGCTCCACGGCCGTATAACCGCAATCTGCGACTGTTATGACGCCGTAACAACAAAAAAACCGTTCAAGGAATCGATGTCGTCAGTTGAAGCTATGGCCCTTCTTACAAGAGAGGCCGAGAATTATGACCCTACTCTCATCAAAATCTTTATCAACATGATGAGCAGCATGAATAAAATTCAGGCATAGCACCCTGTTTTAACCGGAATTTAACACTCCCTTAATAGTCATGTAACAGAAAAAGGTGTATCATTAGTCACTAATGTTGCTCCGCGACTTTCACAGCCACACGCCCTGCTCTGCCGCGCGACCAAGGTATCTCATGAGGAATGACGAGGAATACCGATGAAGAAGAACTTCCTCTGGGGTGTCGCCACATCAGCTTTTCAACTCGAAGGTTCGCCTCACGCCGACTGGTCGTCATGGGACTCCATCCTGAGCCGGAATCCTGAAGTGACCAATCATTACTCCATGTATAAAGAGGACCTTTCGCTTCTCAGGGACCTCGGTGTCAATGCGTACCGCTTTTCTCTCGAATGGAGCAGGATACAGCCCCGGGAAAACGTCTGGGACTCTTCGGTTATCGATCACTATCAGGATATCATCGAGATACTCAAAAGCTATAATGTTGAGCCAATGCTCACCCTTCACCATTTCACGCATCCCCTCTGGTTCATCAAGAAATACCCGTGGCATGAAGATGAATCGGTGCCGAAATTCCTCGAATACGTCGAGCGTATCGTGTCGTCGATCAAAGGAGTGTCATACTGGATAACTTTCAATGAACCTTATGTACTGTTGCTGGGCGGATATCTCGAAGGCTGCATGCCGCCCGGCATCAAAGATCCCAAACTGGCACTTAAAGCTTTGAAGAACATCCTGATCTGCCATGCAAGAGCCTACGACATTATTCATAAAGCCAACTCCGAAGCCATGGTTAGCGTAGCCCACAATATGGCTGCCCTCGCGCCGTGGAGCCGCTGGAACCCCCTTGATCGCGCACTGGCAAAGATGGCCAAATATTTCTACAATCACTCCCTCACTGATGCTTTTCTGACAGGTCAGCTGAAAGTGAAATTTCCACTGCGCAAGGAAGTATTGATCGAAGTCCCGATTAAGGACAAGCTGGATTTCTTCGGGGTTAACTACTATACACGTGTGCATGTTCGCTTCAATCCTTTCAGGAAGATGTGCGTGGAATTGCGCCATTTAGACATCGATGGATACGGGTTAAGCGATCTCGGATGGGAGATACATCCTTACGGACTCGAAAAGGTGCTGCGCTACGCTTCCCGTCTTAACGTTCCTCTCATAATCACAGAGAACGGAATAGCCACAAGGAATGCGGAAACAAAGATCGATTTCATGAGAAAGCATGTAGATGCCGTCGAGCGAAGCATCAAGAAAGGCATCGATGTGAGGGGATATTTCTACTGGTCACTTATCGACAACTACGAATGGCTCCAGGGCCTCGACGCCCGCTTCGGACTCTACAAAGTTGATTTCAAAACCCTCAAACGCAAACCCACCAATGCAGCCGCCTATTATTCATATCTCATCAGGAGCAGATCGGAGTTCTGAAGGCAACATCCAATCCCTACTCTACGCACTTCTGAACCTCCTCGGGCTGAGGTCGATTGAAACGGCCTTGATAGACTGCCCTGAGCACAACTCGCGGTCAATACTTGACTTAAAATTAAAAACATTCCGATAATAGAAAAACTAAACTAGATGTCATCAAAGGAATAAAAACAAATGCGTCTTGACGGAATGTGGAGAAAGTTATCACTTGTTTTAGTTTTATTTCTCCTTGTTGGCTTTTTTGTAATAGCCTTCCATCATCACGACGATGACGGCGATCATCCGGATTGCCCTATCTGTATAGCTGCACATGCTGCGCATTCAACAAGCATCAACACTGCATCTTTAAACATCAACTGCGATATTTCGGAGTTGATCGCACCGGAAACGGCACATTTTTTCACTTCGCTATTTTTCTCATCTCTATACGGCCGCGCTCCTCCAGCCTAGCTTAGCTCCCTCTACATACAAAAAGTCCGTTTAAGCTGACATTGTCAACTTGAAGGATCATTTATTCTAACAACGGAGGAGCCGATGTGTAAGAAAGTGCTGTCTTTTACTATATGCTTTTTATTATTTGTTACGTCTCAATCTTTCGGCGATGACATCGAATCGCGACTCAAGGCCTTTGAGGAGACCCTCAGAACACAGGGGGAAACCATCAAAGAGCAGCAAAAGATCATCCAGGAACTGAAGGCTAAATTGGATGTAACAAAGAAAGAAGTTGCCACACAAGCAGAACTTACCAAAAGTGAAGCACAGGCCCTGGCTGAAAAAACACCTGCTGAAGATAAATCCTGGAAGTTCACGGGGCTTTTCGGCGGATCTAATCTCGCCAACCCGAACATATCTCTGCTTCTCGACACTTTCGGGTACTATTCAAATATAAAGCAAAGAGAGCTACCCAAGAGGGGCATCCCTGGCCTCACGAATGAAGGCCTGACCAACAGTAAGGGCTTCAACATCGATTCTGCGGAACTCGGCCTCTACGCGCCGATCGATCCCTATTTCAACCTCTATGCGACTATCCCGATTACAGAAGACGGTATAGAGCTTGAGGAAGCATATTTTCTTACCACTTCATTGCCTTATGGCTTGCAGGTCAAAGGAGGCAAATTCAAGAGCGGCTTCGGAAGGATCAACGGTCAGCACAAGCATGTATGGGACTTTGCGGACCCCCCCCTTGTGTACAGGGCTTTTATAGAAGGCGAGGGCATAACAGAAAAGGGCGTTCAGCTTACCTATCTGCCGGAACTGCCGTTTTATACCCTACTGGGGATAGAGGTCCTTCAAGGAGAAAATGCGACGCTCTTCGGACCTGATGCGCGCTCTGGCCCCCATGCGTTTACCGCATTCGCAAAGTCATCTCTGGATATCGGAGACAATTCCACAATACTCTTCGGCCCTTCAGTTATCACCGGCAGCACAAGAACGACTACTGTTGCCGATAATACCGAATTTCAGGGTACGTCAACCTTATTCGACTGGGAGATGACCTACAAATGGAAGCCATCGAAAACACAAAGCTTCACGTTGCAGAGCGAATACCTTTACAGGGACCAAAAAGGTGATCTCACTAATACCGTTACTAGCTTGTCAGACCCCCTGAAGAGAGCCCAGGACGGTTTCTACATTCAGAGCATGTATCAGCTGGACCGCTGGAGGATTGGAGTACGGTACGACAGACTCGATCTGTTCAAAAAGGACTTCATCCTTTCTGGAACCCAGAATAATTTCGGCAGTAACCCCTGGAGGGCGACGGCAGCTGTTGATTTCAATCCATCGGAGTTTTCGCGGTTACGGCTTCAATATAATTATGACAGGTCGGCCGGAGGCAACAGGGTTAATAATGAAGTCTTTCTCGAGGCGATCTTCGGCATCGGCGCCCACGGCACCCATGCATTTTAGGAGGAATGAAAATGAAAGAATATTTGTTTGCAGTCTTGATAGTACTATTGGCCGCGACACCGGCGCTTGCACAGGTGAAGGTCGTTGCAACGCTCCCGTTCATCGGAAGTCTTGCCAAGGAGATAGGGAAAGACAGAATAGATGTCGTAACACTGATCAAGCCGAGCCAGGATCCGCATTTCGCCGAGGCAAAGCCGAGCATGATCCTTGCAGCCAGGAAGGCGGACATCATAATGTACAACGGCCTTGACCTCGAGATCGGGTATCTGCCGCGTATTATAGAGTCATCGAGTAACCCGAAAATCCAGCCTGGAAAGATCGGAAACTTCGACTGCTCTCAATTCGTCAGCGTAATTGAAAAACCTGTTGCGATAGACCGGAGTATGGGAGACGTGCATCCCTTGGGGAATCCGCATTACGTCTTTTCTCCGGCCAATATCCTCAAGGTCGCAGAAGGAATGACCGGCATTCTATCGGAACTCGACCCTGCCAATGCTGCGTACTTCAAGGGCAACATGCAGGCTTTCAGGGCAAGATTTATCGAGAAGGAAAAACAGTGGCGGCAGATGTCCTTAAGAGGGAAAAAGTTTATCGCCTATCACAAATTATTCGAGTACCTTGCCAGGGAGTTCGGATTCCAGATCGTAGGATATGTTGAGCCGAAGCCTGGGATACCGCCATCAGCGGGTTATCTGGCAGAACTTGTCGAATCCATGAAGAGGTCCAGGCCCGATGCCATCCTCGCCTCTGAGGTTAATGGTGAAAGAGAATCTGAAGCCCTCGGCCAAAAGACAGGGACCAGGGTGGTCATATTACCGCACGATGTAGGTAATGCCGGGGTTAAGGACTGGTTCAGTCTTATGGACAAAGTCGTCGAGTCTTTAAAGTAAAGGAGAAGAAGAATGGAAGCCCTGAGTTTTCTTTATCTGCCGTTTCTTGGGTGTGTCGCACTGATCTTTATTCATGCATATTTCGGCGTTCATATTCTTGAACGCGGGATCATCTTTGTCGACATCGCGTTGGCCCAGTTCATAGGCGTCGGCATAGCGCTGTCTTTTTTGATGGTGAACGAGAATAATTACGTATTCTCTATCATTTTCGCGGTGCTCGGGGCCTCCATTCTCTCTCTGTCGAAGCGGATCGATAAGTTCGTAAACATAGAGGCGTTTATTGGGGTCCTCTATATTTTCTCATTTGCCGCGAGCATACTGATACTTGACCGGACGCCTCACGGGCTGGAGGATTTCAAGGCCATATTGAATGGGAACATCCTATGGCTGACCCCGAAAGAAGTCCTCTCAGCCTTCGTTCTTTATGCCATCATCGGGCTGTTTCACTATATCTTCAGGAAGAGATTCTTTGCGCTCTCGTATGATGGGCAGTACAACTTTTTCTGGGAATTCCTGTTCTTTCTCAGTTTCGCATTTGTGCTTGTAAAGTCCGTCCAAATGGCAGGGATACTACAGGTATTTTCATTTCTCATTATCCCTGCCCTCATCGGAAGGCTTTACACGAAAAAGCCTTGGGGGATACTGATAATTGGATGGGTTACAGGACTTATAGCGAGCGTCATAGGCATCTGGTTATCATACAAATTTGATCTGCCTACAGCACCATTGACCGTAGCTTCTTTGAGTCTGGCTTTTCTGGGGCTGCTCATACTGAAAAGTATTAAGCATACTATAGCGGGTCGTTAGTACTTCTACGAAGCAAAACAGTGCGACTTCTTCGCATTTCGGGTCTGTCAACGGGTTGAAATCCGGCTGCCTGTGCTATTTGCACGGTACTTTCAAACTCCGCCGTCCCTACATGTCCGCTTGGTTCGCTTATCAATAGTTGCCCATCCTTTTTCATCGTCTTGTAAATCTCAGACAGGAACCGATCTTTATCAGGCACCTCATGCATTATTGCACAAGCCAGAGCGAAATCGATCTTTCCCGCAAAATCATCCAGATCAAGCTTATCTTTTCGACAGAGTCGAACATCTATTATGTCGGACAAGCCGGCCTTCACTGCTCTCTTTTCAAGGCCTCTAATCATTTTTTCCTGCAGGTCGACGCATATGACTTTTCCAGCAAGACCGACCATGCGTGCGAGAGGCAAAGAGAAAAAACCCATGCCGCATCCTATATCTAAAGCGGTCATGCCTTTGTAGACATAGGAGGACAATAAATTTTCCGGATTATATAAAAACCGCCTCAATGGACTCGCCAGTAAAGGACCCAGCCACCAAGGGCATATTCTGTGACCCATTTATCTCTCCCAGAAGACCTGTATTTAGAAATGAATAATAATTTCTTCCTTCTGCCTAAGAATATACCGAGTATGACAGGATATTCAACAGAAGATGCAGAGTTTCTTAAATGGGTTCATCATATCAGCATTCGTGAAGCCCTCCATACTTTTCAGGCTGTAAACCCGGCCTATCTCAAAAGCACCGGCTATAAGAATGTACATCCATGCCATACCTTATTATAAAAGTATATTGTTACGCTGCCGTTACAGGAAAGTTAAAAGTGCGATTTAGACGTCTATATAAGTGAAGGGAGTCCGTTCATAATGCCGGACTCCCTTCTTTGAACGTCATCGTGCAGAACTGCTTACACGGCTGCTTTTGTACTGTTAATTGCCGTGGAGCGAAGCATGATGCAAGTTTCCGACAACTGCGAAGTCGCCCTCATAATTGACGACTGCCCATGCAGTATGCGTGTGCGGGTCGACGCCGTAGGTGCCGAGCTCGTAGCCCGATTTCCACGGGCCGATTACGAACTTCTTCGTACCACCGGTATTATTGTCCACCGCATTGACCCAGTTGCCTTCATCGTCAGGGGTCGCCAGTGCAAAGGATCCGACACCCATGCGCCAAAAATCACACTTCTTGTGATCATAAGACATCGAGAGTGTGTAAGTATCGGTTTTCTCGGTCACGCTCACCGGCTGAACGTTCGAAGTCTGGGAAGGAACACAGTTGGGATTGCTGATGTCGCAGGCGCCGAGGTTGCTTGCCATGCCCCACAGAGTCAGGATGTTGCTTACAACGTCATCTGATTTTGCAAACGGTTTTCTGCAGTGTCTGAAATGAGACCACTTGAAGTGTGAGCGGCAGGCAGGCATATCTTCAGGCTTTTCGGTCCATCCGGTATCAACGACCTTTGTAAGCGACCTGGAGGCTAAGTCCACCATTTTGCTGCCGTTGGTCCCGCTCAGTATACGTGCCGTCGTACCCTCAAAGCTGTCCTTGATTGTATTATACGATTCACCCTGCGCGATCCGGAATTCCTTGCCGTTGAGACTGTAGCCGAAGGTCTCACGTTTCGTGAAGGTGAGATTCGCAGGCATGCTGACGAGGTCACAATCGCCATTACACCCATTCGGAGAGGAATAGAAATCGACAGTAACCTTCGGACCGTCCACCGTCACGATGTAATAGCCGATTGTGAAAAGCTCCTGGGCGATCTGTTTCTCGCGCGGCCCGTTGTTGATGCCGTTGGCGGGGATGTCATACTTATCATCGTTGGAAGGTATCTGCGGAATATAGAATTTATAGCTATTGGAGGCTGTTATTATGTTCTGCACCTCGGATGTTCCGTCGGGACTTGTAACGATGGCACGGTTGTGCATATGATCGTGGCCGCCCATATAATAACGAACGCCGTTCTTATCGAAACTGCCTATAAGGATATCCTGAAGACCTGCAGTATTCGGCGCTATGACCGGATTGACCGACGGATCGTTGCCGAATAGCGTATCCGCATGGTTTTCCGTTATAAACCCCTTATGGCCGAAGACAAAGGCATGACCAGCTGCAGGTTTGCCTGAAAGCTGGGCATCGACCCATGCGACCTGGGCGGCGTCGAGATTGGAATGCGAGACGCCGTCGGTCGGAGTGAATTGGTCCATGAGAACAAACCGTGTATTGTCATAGTCGAATGAATAGAACAATCCTTTGTAGGCATCGGAGTAACTGGTGAAATTGGAACCGACCGTGAAAGCAGATCCGGTTACCGGCACGGGGCCGTAAACAGTATTGTTGATGAAGGCGTCGACAGGCGTCAGATTATTAGTGCCGTTCTGCGTCTGCGGAAATATTCTCTGAAACTCTATGCCGCCTGCCTGGGAAGACTCGTGATTGCCGCGGAGAGGATAAAACCCGATACCTGCATTATAAAGAGCCTGTGCGAAAGTAACGCGGGTGTCCAGCGCAAGTTTACTGCCGTTGTCGGTAACGTCTCCGACAGCCACGACGAACTTAACTCCTTGATCTATGAGCTGCTGGTTGAGCGCGTTTATTATGCCGACCGCGACGGAGTTGGGGCTCTTTCCGTCACAGTTCTTGGTGTCGCCAAGCGGGCAATTGACGGGATCTGGCGTCCCGGTTTTCCACTGGGTATCTGAAATAACGCCGAAACTCCAGGGTTCTGCAAAGGATGTCGAAGCGATAAACAGTGCCAGCACTACTGCAAATAATATGGAGCGTACTGCCCTGATAGTGGCTGCTTTTTTCATTTTTATCATTCCTTTTTTTAATGAATTAATACGAGATGCCGTTTATAGATCCCTTTTTTTCATAAACCACGCCTCTCTTATTCGGTATCACCCCCTGTTAAAGCCCGATTCGCCGGTCGCTATCCAACCACAATCCTGCGTCGCGGTTTGAATATTTGTAACCCGGCTCACGCATACTTTATCAGGACTTTGTTACATACAGATGAAGCTGGCATTACGGTTTTATGACTATTCATTACCTGCAGAGGTCGCTTTCAAACCGGCTGAACCCACGTTATACATTGAGGCCCTGCGAGGGGAGGTCCTTGAGCATGAAAGTGTTTGCAAAACAAGAACGAAAGGATGATAAGCGCTGGTATTTTTTTCTATACACAAGCA
>JBGOVD010000035.1:0-10042 GCA_041477935.1 Dissulfurispiraceae bacterium
CTTCAGGAAGAAAACCGGCGCAATATCCCGCGACGAGGCCCTTCGCGAGGCCTTTCGCACTAAGTATGCCGCCTTCCACAGTCTCCTTGCCAAAAACAATGAAGTCCTCGAACTGATGGCCGACATGGAGGAGAAACGGTCCGGAGAATTTCTCTTCGATCGCCAGTACATAGATAAAATGACCGGATCCATCGCAGGCGGCATCCATGAGATGATAGACCGCCTCAATGAAATATCGGGAAACAGATACTCTCCGCTATATGATCGATACTCAGTCATTAGCTCCGGCATAGAAGTACTTCTTGCCAGGAAACGCGACATTCCCGTATGCAGCTACATTATGCCATACGGGCAGGTTACCGCGGATATGACTGACCGGCTGGGAGGCAAGAACGCTAACCTTGGAGAAGTCAGGAACCGCATCCATTTGCCCACACCGGACGGCTTTGCCATAAGCACTTACGCCTTCAAGAAATTCATCGATCATAACAATCTGCACGGAAAAATCAGCGGCATGCTGGACGGGCTTTCTCCCGAAGACCTTGCGCAACTAAACATCGCGACGGCGGAAATACAGGACATGATCTCCTCTGCAGAAATCCCGGACGATCTCGCGGATGCCGTAGATAAAGCGGTCAGGGACCTGCTCAGTCGTCCGTCGGGCAGCGAAGAGACTGTTCTACCCCCCATGTTTTCTGTCAGAAGCAGCGCCCTTCAGGAGGATGGTGAATTCAGCTTTGCAGGCCAATACGCCACTTTCCTGAACGTGCCTCCGGAACAGATACTCCAAAGGTATAAAGAAGTCGTCGCAAGCCTTTTTACATCGAGGGCTCTCTTCTATTTCAAGACCAAAGGCCTCAACGAAAATGACATGGTAATGTCCGTAGGCGTCCTCAGGATGATCGACGCAAGGGCGGCCGGCGTAATCTATTCCCGTGACCCAAACAATCCCAAATCGAACGACATCATGGTCAGCTCCGTTCGCGGTCTCGGTAAATGCGTTGTAGACGGGACAATGACTCCCGAGACATACAGGGTGGCAAGAAGCGAAGGCATGGAGATCGTGGGGAGGGACATCCATTCCCAGAAGACCATGATCAAATGCTCGGCTGGCGGCTCAACTGAAGAGATTGATGTGACTGATGCCTCTACCGGACAGAGTGTGAGCGATGATGAGATAAAGACCCTTGCTGGCTATGCCCTTTCGATAGAAAAGCACTATAACTGCCCGCAAGACATAGAATGGGCGATCGACAGCCGCGGAAATCCATACATTCTTCAGGCGAGACCCTTGAGGATCATCGAAAAAGAGGCCCCGCGATCTATCCCTACCAGGGTGCATGGTCACGAAATCCTGATCGGCAAAGGGATCATCGCCTGCAAGGGGATAGGCTACGGCAAGGTTCATATGATAAGGTCCGACGCCGACCTTGCAGACTTTCCGGATGGGGCTGTCCTGGTGGCGAAACACACCTCTCCCAAATATGTTTCTGTAATGAACAAGGCCAGCGCTATCGTCACCGATTTCGGCGGTGCAACCGGCCATATGGCATCGCTCGCCCGCGAATTCCAGGTGCCTGCGATCCTCGACACCGAATCGGCCACTGCAAAGCTGAAAGACGGACAGGAAATAACCGTAGACGCTTACAACTGTAATGTGTATGAAGGCAGGGTCGCAGAACTGATCGAGTTCGCTGAAAAGAAAGAGGAGCCTTTTAAAGACACCCTCATCTTCAAGACCCTCCAGAAGATACTGAAATGGATAGTGCCCCTGAAACTGATCGATCCGGAGGGCGATAACTTCAGGGCCGATGCCTGCGAGACCTTTCACGACATAACTCGCTTCAGCCACGAAAAGGCTATGCACGAAATGTTCAGGATAACCTCGACCCCGTCGGATGAGATAGGTGAAACGAGAAAGCTTATTGCGGGCATCCCTCTCGTCTCATATCTGATCGATTTAGGAGGCGGAATCAAGGAGGATGCCCCGAAGGTGCTCAACCCCGAACACCTCGACTCTGAACCGCTCAAGGCCTTTTTTCGCGGCCTCGTCGCCTCGAACTGGCCGCAGGCCAAACCGGTCGACGCAGGCGGCTTCCTCGGTATGATGGCGCACACAGCAACCATCCCCGAAGAGGAACTGCAAAGGACGGGCGAGAAGAGCTTCTCTTTCATCTCGGGGCACTACATGAACTTCCTCCTGCGGCTCGGATATCACTTGTCGACAGTCGAGGCCTTTGCCGGAGAAAATCTCAACGACAACTATATACGCTACTTCTTCAAGGGCGGCGGCGCCGCTGCCGACAGAAGATTAAGAAGAGTGAGACTTATCTCCGAAATATTGAAAATAATGGATTTCAGAGTCAAAGTCGTAGACGACGTAGTCGACGCCATGATCACGAAATACAAGAAACATATGATCGAAGAAAAACTGGAAGTGCTGGGACGGCTGACCGCCTATACCAAACAGCTGGACATGGTTATGTACAATGACACAATCACCGATTTCTACATTGAAGACTTTGTGAAGAAACATATCCGCAAACAGGCTTGATTTGCAAATTGCATTCTTGGACTTCACAGCAATAAGGAGAAGAACATGATTACTGCAGAAACTCTCCGCAAGTTCGCTCCGAAGATAAAAGACCCTGAACTTCATGCTGCCGCGTTGGAAGCTGCGCGACAGAACAGTTCGGTGACGACGCCGCGCAGGCTTTGCCACTTTATGGGTCAGATATTTATTGAAACGAACGGATTTGCAAACATGGTGGAGAATTTAAACTACAAGCAACCCGACCGCCTCGATGCAATATTCTCCGCAGTACGCGGTGCAGATGATGCTCGCAGCCTCATTGCTCGGGGTCCGGAGGCAATAGCGAATCGCGTATATGCAAATCGACTTGGTAATGGCAGCGAAGAAAGTGGCGATGGTTGGCGTTATCGGGGCTCCGGCTACAAGCAGTTAACCGGACGCTCCAATTACCGGGAAATTGGCGAAATCATTGACCTTGACCTCGAAGCAGACCCGGAATCCGCGCGCGAGCCAAATGCCGCCGCCCGTG
Source organism: Dissulfurispiraceae bacterium (assembly GCA_041477935.1). Taxonomy (GTDB): domain Bacteria; phylum Nitrospirota; class Thermodesulfovibrionia; order Thermodesulfovibrionales; family Dissulfurispiraceae; genus Fen-1308. The sequence continues at coordinate 3,063 of JBGOVD010000035.1, forward strand.
TAGCGTTTGCCTTTTGGGATGTACGCGGATGTTCGGCGCTCGCAGATACCGGAGATGTCGAGGGAGTGACAGAAAAAGTCAATGGGCCGGCGAAGCTCGGCTTACAGGAGCGCCGTGCCGCTACGGCTAAGGCTTTGGGCATATGGAAATAACACGATGTGGGCAGGAGCAAAACCGGACGATGAATTCACCGCGCATCCGGGCAGGCTTATTATAAAACAAAAAGGGGGAGGCGCTGCCCTGATAGCGCCTCCCCCAACTCTGCTTAACTGCTATTCCTGATCTGAATACTATTTTGTTACCGGCGTATGTACTGCCTGTCCGAAGGTAAAGATCATATCAGCCGGGTTTCGAACGCCGTTGCCGTCATAATCAATTATCCACTGTCCTTGCCTATATACACCTATCGCTGTCTTCCCGGTTGCGTTCCAATCACCGACAACGGGAACATCTCCGGTGTGGCCGAAGACGCGTCTTGCATCGACTGCAGTGTTCAACGTGCCGTTACCGTCGATGTCAAGGAACCATACACCAGCTCCGGCCGTGTTGATCCTGAAAACACCGACCTTGGTCTTACCGTCGCCGTTCCAATCACCGACCACCGGGATATCTCCGGTATGGCCGAAGACGTATCTTGCATCAACTGCAGTGTTCAACGTGCCGTTGCCGTCGATGTCCAAAAACCATACACCCTGTCCAGCTGCGGTGATTCTGAAAACGCCGATCTTGCCCTTTCCGTCGCCGTTCCAGTCGCCGACCACCGGGATATCCCCAGTGTGGCCGAAGACGTGTCTGGCATCGACTGCAGAGTTCCAGGTGCCGTTACCGTCCATGTCGAGTAACCATACACCCTGTCCGGCCGCGGTGATTCTGAAAACACCGATCTTGGCCTTTCCGTCGCCGTTCCAATCGCCGACCACCGGAATATCTCCAGCTTTGCCGAAATGATAAGTCGTATCAACTGCGGGGTCCCAGACGCCATCGCCATTTGCATCGATAAACCATACGCCGTTAAGGAACACCCCGATTGAAGTTTGTACTGGATTAGGATTAGACAGAGTAATTGTTACCGGAGCGCTTTTGCCAGCCGATACGTTGCCGGCAGCATCTTTTACATAAGCACGGAGGGTCTTGGCGCCAGCAGTCGCAAATGTGTATGAACTGGGTGCAGTCGCAGCCCAACCGGCCGCTGATGCCAAAGGTGCGGTAGCGGATTCGTTAATCTGGTAACCTGTGACGCCCACGTTATCGGATGCAGTCAGGATTGAGACATTGACTAACAGAGACGTTGACGTGGCCGGAATCGTGAAAGTGGTTACCACAGGAGGAGTCGTATCAGCTGTAACGATATTGATAGTTACCGGAGCGCTTTTGCCTGCGGATACGTTGCCGGCAGCATCTTTTGCGTAAGCAAAGAGCGTCTTGGCGCCTGCGGTTGCGGCTGTATAAGATGTGAGTGCTGAGACCGACCAGCCTGCTGCTGAAGCAGCGGGAGCGGCTGCCGACTCCGTGATGATGTAACCTGTTACTCCTACGCTATCCGTGGCCGCGATGCTGATGCCCGATACGGTCAGCGAGGTCGAGGTCGAGGGGACTGTGAAAGTGCCGACAGTGGGAGGCGTCGCATCAGCCGCAACTGGATGGCTTGCGGCGTTGCCCGGGAAAGTCAGCGCGGTGATCTCTGCTATGTTCGTGAACCCATCGGCGTCAGAATCAGCCGATTCGATTGTCCTGTAATTGTGAGCCGCTGCAAGGAATGCATTTCCATATCCATTGCGGGTACCGCCGCCACCCGGGTTGATGTGGCAAAGAACACAGGCAGCCAAAGACGACGTTGCGGCTGCCGGATATGCGCTCTTAAACATAGTCACATAACTCGACAGCGCGTCTGCCTTGCCCGCACCTATTATTAGAACTGTTATGGCAAGCAACGAGGTTATGATTCTCTTCATTTGGTCTCCTCCAATTTTCATTTTTTCTATATCTCTTTTGGGCCTATCACGCTAAATTAACTCTTGGATCGCTTCCGCTCTCTATTAAATTCTACATCCGGCACATGAAATATCTATGAGGAATTAATTAAGTTATTTTCATAATTTGTGGTTTATTCGGAAGAAGAAATTGAAGGGACGATTGAACGGCAGAAATAGGCATAACATTAGATAATTAGACACTGCAACAAGCTTGGGTCGCAAGCATCGCTGCGACAAAAAGCAGTGAGCATTAGTCCGAATACTGCGTAGTGAAAGACTGCTGAAACTCCCTGCTCTTTTCCGAATTAATTAAACGGCCTCAGCTTCCAAGCTGCTCTTTCAGTTTCTTGTTCTCTCTCTGCAGCCTCAGCCAGTTCATCGCTTTTTCGATCGTGAAGAGTATCTGTTCTTTCCTGAAGGGCTTGGTGATAAAGTCGAAGGCTCCTTTGCGCAGTGCCTCTTCGGCGGTCTCGACCGTGCCGTAGGCGGTTATAATTATTACCGGGATGTCCGCATCGTAATTTTTTACGGCCTCCAGCATCTCCACGCCGTCGAGTCCGGGCATCTTCAGGTCCGTTATGACGAGGTCATAGCCGCCTCTTTTCACGAGGTCCAGTGCCTCGGCAGGGTTGTTGGTAGTAATGGTTTCATACTGCGTTTTATCCCTGATGATCATGCCCAGCAGCTTCAGCATGTCGGGTTCGTCGTCTACTATAAGCAGCTTTTCAGCCATCGTGTCCTCCTAGTTTGAATATGACTCATCATGCCTTCACAGCAGGCAACGCCACAATGAAGGTTGTCCCCGGGCTTTCGGATTCTTCCGGCGTCTTTGTCTCAAAGGTCATCGTGCCTCCATGATGGGTGACGATGCCATAGCTGACGGAAAGGCCGAGACCGGTGCCTTCTCCGACCTTCTTCGTCGTAAACAGCGGGTCGAATATTTTTGTCCTGTGCTCCTTCTTTATACCACATCCTGTATCTGAAATGCGCACTTCTACGCTTCGGCCATCATCAACCACGCTTGTGCATACAGTCAGAATCCCCCCGCCGGGCATCACAGCCAGTGCGTTGTTTATGAGGTTGAAGAAGACCTGCTGAAACTCTCCCGGCTCCCCCCTCACTGCAGGCAGTGACGGCGCGAAATCCTTGATGGTGGTTATCTTGTTCAGGATGATCGTGCGTCCTATAACGTCAAGAACTTCATCGATATTCTTGTTGATGTCTACATCCTCTTCCTTATGTTCGGAATGGCGTGCAAAGCTGAGGAGCTTCTCCACCACCCGCTTTGCGTTCATTGCCTGCTTCTCTATGGTTTTCAGGATGTCGTACGCTTCGGGGTCCTCGAATTTCTTCTCCAGGAGCATGTCGGTGAATCCGAGTATTATGGCGAGAGGATTGTTGATCTCGTGGGCCACGCCCGCTGCGAGCGTTCCCATAGAGGCCAGCTTCTCCGGATCGATCATCTGCTCTTCGTGCTTTCTCCTCTGGGTTACATCCCTGCCGATGCGCAGGACCGGATGATCTTTGCCCCATTCGTCTATGAGCCCACTGAGGCTTATATTAAGCCACTTCTCCGCATCGTCGATAGTGACCTTGCAGTTGATGCGCCTGCTCACCTTAGTCTCAAATATCTCGGAGTCCGCCTGCATAAGCATTTCCACGCTGCCGGCAGGCAGCAGTTCGCTTATATTCCGCCCTATCACCTCTCCGGGGCTCTTCCTGAAAAATTCGTTGCCGAAGCGGTTCATCGAAAGTATTTTTCCTTCGGGGCTTATGGTGAAGATAATGTCGTTCGCGTTTTCGATCAGCGAGCGGTACAGATGTTCGGACCTGTTGAGCTGTCTTGTCTTTTCTTCAACTTTCCCGGAGACTGCGCTGGACCATCTCTGAAACAGGGCGACCAGAAAAAGTCCGGCAAGAATTGTTATGATGACGGCGAAGACTTCAAGCAGGTCCTTGCTGTTTGAGATCCATCCGATCAGCAGGATAATACAGAGGATGACGATGGTGACGGCGGCCGTCACCATCGCATAGTGCTTTATATATAAATCGATCCACCGCAAAGGAAGGTGGGAAATCCCATCCGGCAGATCGCCGCCTTTCTTGACTTCCATACCCTCCTATAGAACTACTAAGGCAATTTTACAACATAGACCGAACAGTCGCTGTATTTTACCACTTGGGACGCCACGCTGCCCATCTTGAATCTCGACGACGGGCTCAACCCCCGGCTTCCCATGATTATAAGGTCCGTCTTTCCCTCTTCGGAGAATGCGAGGATGGCATCGGCCACCGAGGAGGGAGTGCTGATCACTCTGCAATCAGCCTTCATACCCTCCTTGGACATAACTTCGCATGCCTCCTTAACGACGGCATCAGCCTGCTGTTCCATCCGCTGCCCGATTCTTTCCCGCTCTCCTGCCGAGATCTCGAGATCGATTCCGCTTGCATCAGTCGCTACGCTTATTACATAAAGATCGGCGCCTTTTGTCTTGGCACAATCCAGGGCAACCTTCAGCGCCTCCTTTGAATATTTCGAACCGTCAACAGGCACTAATATTTTCATTATGTCCCTCCTAGACCTCTTTCTTGACCTTAGCCTTCTTCATCGAGAGACCTATTCCCTCGAACATGAAAAAGATGGAGAAGCCCCACCACATCGTATAGACGACATAGAAGACAAGCAGAAAGGTCATCAGGCCTGCTCTGTCTTTTACCTGTATCGCATCGACCATGTAATAGTTATATCCCGTCTCTACGGCCTTTTTGGTGACCTCGCCGATGATGTTTGCCTCTTCGATCTTACCCTGTTTCTTAAGTGCTTTGTCGAATTTTCCGAACGCGTTATGCCATTGTCTGAACATCTTCTTCTCATCGTCGGTACCGTATTTTGTCCTGATATAATTACCGTCGTTTTTGTACATGGCATCCGAATCCTGCAGGGCGGCCATCAGTATCTTACCAAGGTCTCCTTCAACCTTAAGTTCGGGACCGGTTACAGTTACGTTGGCTCCGGCAGTAATAAAGACCTTGGAAGCATTGACTGCCCGCTTTTCGGCCTCGCCGGGCTTGTCGCCTTCTTTGTCCATCTTGACGGCAATCGAAAAAGTCTTGCCCACATATTTCTCGACGTTTTTCGTCACCTTGGGAATAAAGTACGATGAGCCTTTAGAAAGCCTGTTGAATGTCTCGTCAGCCCACTCCAGTCCATTTTGGGCTTTACCGTCAGCCGACTTAGGGAAGATCGGCGAAAAAGTCAGGAACAAGACCACAAAGAAGCCGATGGCCATTGTCCCGCCGAGGCCCAGATGTTTTTTTGATATTGCCATTGCTATCCCTCCCCTCTAGCCTTACCGGTTTCTAAGGAACTTACCGACCCGCGCACATGCGCAATGTCATCATCTTCTTCTCTCAGCTTGCCTATGTTTACAACGAACTTGCTGATGACCCAGATACCGAAAAAGCCGACGACGACCCAGAACACCACATTGCCTACCATTTCTATCATGTCGACCACTGATTTGGACATCTGAATATATTCCAGCTCGACCATCTTCTTCGGCAATGTCGACACCCGGTTGATGAAACCGGCTATGATTGACATGGCATAAAATCCCCTGATATGTATGCCTTTGACTACCTTTGTGGTGAGCGCTCCGACCTGGATGCCGATAAGCGAGCCGATAAGCATTCCCATCGCCAAAGTGTAAAATACATACCCATAGATGGCGTATTGAAATATGGAGCCGAGACCGGCCGTAAAGATAATCTGGAGGATGTCCGTGCCGACGGTTGTCGCTGTCGAAACGCCGAAGATATAAACAAACATCGGGAATGTGACGAAACCTCCGCCGACGCCCATGATAGCCGCGAGCATGCCGACGATAAGGCCACCGATGGCCACGAAGAGCCACGAGATTTTTCTTCCGCCGAAGTCTTCGTCGAACGATATCATGGGCGGTATGTTTATCTTCTGCAGGCTGACTGCAAGAGGAGTCATGCCGGACGGTCCGCCGTGGGCGTCATGTCCGCCTGCGTCGCCTCCCGCCTTCTTCCTCGTCGCGTTCCAGAAATCCAGCATGGCGTATGTGCCCAGGAACCCGAGCAGTACGGCATAAACCAGGCTTATGAACGCATCGCTGAGTATCGGGTCATAATTATATAGTGTTTTATTGACCCAGCCGCCGATGACCGTACCGCCTCCGGAGCCGGCGACAAAGGCGACCGCCAGCTTGAGCGACACGTTGCCGAGCTTTTTGTGTACCGTTGTCCCCATGATAGCCTTCGCAAAGATGTGGAAGATGTCTGTGCCGACCGCCAGGATTCCCTTTACACCCACTGCCATAAGGGCAGGCGTAATTATAAATCCGCCTCCTGCGCCGATGCATCCGGTAATAAGGCCTGCAGCAAGGCCGACCGCTATCGATGCAAAAAATATCAAATCCGTATAATGCGCAGGTCCGTAAGCCTGCTTGCCGCCTATCATGTCGGCTGCCCCTGTAAAAGTGACCGCCAGGATGGGCAGAAGAAGAATCCCGATTATAAGAAGCTTCTTCTTGTTTTTGATGATAGACATCGAGACGTCAAAGTCCCACTGCGCGTAAGCCCTGGATCCTGCCATGAGAAATTCATACATCCGTCGTGCGTTACTCATCCCGTGAACCCTCCTCGTATTTCTTTTTTCATTCTCAATTGCTGCATTATGTATTCCATTCAAAACCGTTCCCCGTACTCCTTTTGCCCCCTCCCAGTTTGTATTTCAAAGACACTCATTGCTAATAATGATTTGCTGCACTCGTTTTTCGATAGTACCTCCTTTTGTTCAACATTATTCATCCCTGACTGCATTTCCCTGAATGCTTACTTCCTGTAGTTATCCGTCCTGCTTATATTGGTGAATCTCAATGCCTTGCCGTCTTCCTTGTAATCAATCCTCACATCGTCTCCTGCTTCCCACGTCTTGACCGGCAGCGCCAAATACTCGTCCGGCACATTAAAGGTCGTCAA
>JBGOVD010000072.1:0-8023 GCA_041477935.1 Dissulfurispiraceae bacterium
TGATATTATCGCCAAAGCGACGGACACCGCTGTCGCCCTCGAAACACCGCAGCTGCAACCGGTCAAGGAGCACGCCCAGTCGGGCCAGTGGAAGCCCGCCGAGCCTGCGGCCACACCTCCGATGACCCAGCTTGAACCCCAGGCTGTCGCCGCGCCGGCTGCGCCGCCGGAACTAGTCCCTGTAATCAATGCGGCTGCGGTTGCCGGGCAGAACGCGCCTTCGAAAATGACACCTCCGCTCTCAATTTTAGTTTCGCCTTCTGACCAGAAGGCCAATCAGGCAATCGAAAGAAGCTTCAGCCTTTACACAATTAACTTAAAGAAAAGATTTTCGGTCTGGCTTGAACGATCTGCGCGATACATCGAGATAATGAAGGACATCCTGAAAGAAAAAGGCATGCCGGAAGACCTCGTTTTCCTGCCGATAGTAGAAAGCGGCTTCAACACAAAGGCGTACTCCCCTGCGCGAGCGTCCGGACCGTGGCAATTCATTGCCGGTACCGCGAAGCGTTACGGGCTGGTAATAGACTGGTGGAGAGACGAGAGGAATGACCCGGTAAAATCGACTATTGCTGCTGCAAATTACCTCAGAGACCTGCATGACATGTTCGGCTCGTGGAGTCTAGCCCTGGCAGCTTACAATGCCGGTGAGGGCAGAATTGCAAAGGCGCTCAGAAGGACCGATTCGGACAATTTCTGGTCACTTCTCGGCACCACTCAGATCAGACAGGAAACCAAGGATTACGTGCCCCACTACATTGCCGCCACGATTATCGCCAATACACCCGAGGAATACGGATTCCGCGATTTAATTTACCACGAACCCTTTGAATATGACGAGGTGACGCTTTATGTCCCCGTGGATCTTGAAGTAATAGCAAAGTGCGCCGGAACAGGCATAAATGAAATCAGGGAGCTTAACCCCGAACTCAGAAGATGGAGCACGCCGCCGAACATGCCTGAGTATACCCTGAGGCTGCCGGTAGACACTGCGGACAGATTTATTGAAAACCTGTCGAACGTGCCTGACGATAAGCTCTTCAGCTGTGAAACTTACACTGTAAAGAAGAATGAAACCCTGAAAAAAATCGCAGCTAAGAGCGGGGTGCCGGTCAGCACGATACTGGCCCTTAATTCGCTCGCAGGCATCGAAAGACTCTCGGCCGGAGAAAAAATCAAACTGCCTCCTGCGGGTAAATATTTCGCCGATATCGATGACAAGATGACCGCCCGAAAGGCTTCCCTGAAGGTCGCGAAAAAGGGCAAAAAATCACATTCCAAAGTTGCAAAGAAAGGTTCGAAGTCCAAAGCCGATAAGGTAGCCAAAGGCAAGTCCCGCGCAAAAGCCAAAACACGCAAGGCCTGATTTCGTATCAGGTAGTTACTGCTGCATCTCCGTGCAAGCTGATAGCATCCATAGACAAGCTGAAAATAAATGTGGAACCGACACCCACTTGGCTTTGTATCTCAATAACCCCTTTATGCGCATCTATTATCTTTTTTACTATTGAGAGCCCAAGACCTGTGCTTTTTTCATTATTAGTAGGCTTAACGCTTAACGGTTGGAATTCATTGAAGAGCTTCGACAGCTCCTCATCGGGGATTCCCGCACCTGTGTCCGAGATGCTAACACTCACCATTTTACCGTAGCGAAATGATTTTACTTTTATTTTGGATCCGCTTGGAGAAAACTTGATGGCATTGCCAATAAGGTTATCTATAACCTGCGCAATGCGTTTGGAATCAAAGGGCACGTCAGGCAAATCCTCGGCCTCATAGCTGATAACAATTCCTTTTTTCTCGGCGATTACAGAAGAGAGCCTTATTCTGTCCAGAAGCAGTTTTGAAAGAGAGCAGGGCTGAACATCCAGTTCAAGCTTTCCGCTTTCGATGACCGAAACATCAAGCAGATCATTAACAAGAAACAGCATTTCATTTGATGTCGTGTTGATAATCGTGAGATATTCCTTTTGGTCATCAGTTAAAGGGCCGAATGCAGTTGTCAGCAGTACCTCAGTCAATCCACTTATGGAAGATAGGGGATTTCTCAAATCATGTGCGGCAATTCCGAGAAATTTATTTTTCAAAAGGTTCAATTCGATGTGTTCTTTGTTTGTCTTTTCGAGTTTCACGTGAGCTGACTCGAGCATCTCCATCATGCTGTTAAAGCGCTCTCCGATTTGATATATCGGGTCAGATACGTAAGTGCCCAGGCTTCCGAACCTGAGACTGAGATCATTTTCCTTCTCAACCTCCCGCAAAAGAAAGGAAATCTCGTCGAGTGCAAACTTCATCTCGCGCCTGTCATTATCAAGGGTCGTGTTGGTGATATCGAGGGATTCGGTAAGAGTATTTGTCTCCGTAGTATCGTGAAGTGTTATTACATGTCCCAAAGTCTTATTATTGTCGGAGTCCCTGTAATCAAAATAAGAGACGGTAAACCATCTTCCTGTCAGCTCGTGGAAAACTTCTGTATTTTCCAAACCGCTGCTGCCCGGAACAATTTTTATCCCCTGCTTAAGGAAAACTTCTTGCCAATCCTTACCGATGATATTGTCGTAGGCTTGACCTGTAAATTTCATGACAGCCTTATTGCACCTCAACACCCGGCTTTTTGAGTCAGCAAAAACGACCATGTCATCAATGCAGTCTACAGTATGTTCCCACTGTTCTTTTGCAGCTTCAACCTTATTAAAAAGGGCCTGAAGATGCTCATTCTTTTCAATTGCCTCTGCCAGTTCTGCAAGTAGTTGCTCTTTGGTTTCTTCGTCTTTCATATCTGTATCAGATCACTGAAAAATCATGTGTATGCCTGCTTGGGAGGGAGTCATAAAGCAGCGTTGAGAAAAGACTCTGCTGGACAATTAAGTGATACGGCATCATCGAATTAACTATTATCTTCTCCATGCACTCATTCTTTTATAAAGGGTCTTAATTTTTTGGCTAAAATGTCGATGGTTGTAGGTTTAGTAATAAAATCGTTTATGCCTGACTTTATTGCCTCCATAACAATATCTTTTTCGTTGTTCGCCGTTAACATGATAAACGGGATAGACTTTAGATCATCCTGGCTTTTTACCCATTGAAGCAACTCAGTACCTTTGATCCCGGGCATGTTCCAATCACAAACAATCAGATCGTATCGACGATTCTTTAATTCTTTCATAGCTGATTCACCGCTGTCGGCTTCTTCAATTTGGACCTTCCCCGGAAAGGAGATCTTAATGCCGGCTCTGACAAATGCTCTCATAGCAGGCATGTCATCTACAACTAAAATGTTCATATCCCGGCACCTCCATTTACAGAGTCAGTATATATCTATTTCAATAATTCTGCGTCGACAATAACTGTCGAGCAAATATTGACTATTACGCTGATCTATTCTCCGACTTTCGCCTTAGCCTCGGCCGCCAGGGGGGAATTCGGGAATTTGGAAATCAACTCTTTATACATGGCTTTTGACTCTTCCTTCTTGCCTTGAGACTCAAGGACCTTTCCGCTCTCCATTAGCGCCATGTCCTGGAATAATCCATCTTTTATGCTTGCGAGGTCTTTAAGCGTTGCGAGAGCGCCCGTACTGTCGCCCTTTTTAAGAAAGGCTTCGGCCAGTTTAAAGTATGCCAGGGGCCTGATCTTGGGATCGGGGAACTTATCGTTCAGTTCCTTCAGCGTCTTGATAGCATCGTCATAATTGCCCAGTTCGTATTTGCAATAAGCGATGTAGAGAAGGACATCCGCCTTTTTCCTGATATCGTATGATTTGGTGTAAAGGTCCAGGGCCTTCTTGTAGTTATCTCCGCCCGCCGACGGCTGCGCCGGGTTCTCGTTGTAGAAAAGTTGGTAAGCCTCGCGCTGGAGTTCGGCCGCCTTGTCCCGCTGCGATTTATTGTAGACGAAAAACCCGCCGGCAGCGATCAACACAACGAGAAATGCGGCAAGCCCCATGACGAGCACACGCTGCCGTTCTTTGAGTCTGGACCGGATGTCGTCTACCGTATCCTGGAAACCCTCATCAGGGCCTTCATGTTTGCTTATACGTTTCTTAATAATTTTCGGCATTACCTTCCTCCAATAGCTTTCTTAACAAGATTCCTTGAATGTGAAAATATTTCATCAATTTTATCCGGGCAGATTCCTGCGGAAAGGAGAATCTTTTTTGCCATATCACGGCTGATCAGGTCCGACGGTGCATGCGCGTCAGTATTGACCGTAAGCGGAACGCCCAAGCGCATGGCAGACTGGGCCACATGCCCGTTGGATATGCTGTGGCCTTTACGCGCCGTGATTTCCAGAGTAACGCCCTTCTCCTTTGCAAAGAGGAGGTCGTCCTCGCTAATGAGTCCGGGATGGGCGAGGACATCCACCCCAGCTTCGATGGCAGCCCGGTTGGTGCCTTCAACCACAGGCTCGACAATCGTCTCGCCATGTACGATGACGATACGGGCGCCAAGCTTTCGGGCTTCTTTCACAAGGTCCCCAATCAGTGCAGGAGGCACATGAGTGATCTCGGCGCCCGGCAGCAACGTTATCGGCATATGATCTCTGAGAGCATTGACAACCTTCACTATCCTGGGGATAATGAGGTCGATGTTGGAATGGTCCATGTGGTCGGTGAAAGCCAGGGCCTCGTAGCCGGCTGCAACCGCCCTGCGCGCAAGCTCAGCGGGGATGAGCACGCCGTCGCTGAATAATGTGTGGGAATGAAGATCTATCATAGGCTTAATTATAAAGCATAACGGACAGTGAATCCAAATGTAAAGATTGCGGGAGAGCGCCGCCGCGGTGGCGGTTTGATGCATCCATTGATATACTTTTCGATATATCAAACAACAACTGTAAAGATAGACATGAAGCGATTGGCCTATAACCAGGGAGGTTTCAACATGGCATATGAGTTAAAGCACAAAACGGGCAAGCGCGTATCAAAAGGCTTATTCTATCCGCTCGGCGCTACGCTCTCTCCAGCCGGAATCAATTTCGCCATTTATTCGCAGAATGCAAGCGATGTTTTTCTCCTTCTTTTCGACAGCCCCGATGCGGACCCGACCGATATCATAAGGCTCGAAAACCGGACCAAGTATATCTGGCATAACTTTGTCCATGAATTGAAGGAGGGGCAGCTTTACGGTTATAAAGTCAGGGGAGACTTCGCTCCGTCCCACGGGATGAGGTTCAATGAGCATAAGCTCCTGATCGACCCATACGCCAGGGCCCTTACCGGAAAGTTCAGAAATACCGACAATCTCCTTCTCCCGTACGACCCGCACTCACCGGCAGGGGATCTTTCACTGGACACGCGGGATAACGCGTGGATCGTGCCTAAATCGATCGTCATCGATGACAGCTTCGACTGGCAGGGAGACGAGCCCTCTCAGATACCGCTCGAAGAGTTGATTATTTACGAAGTCCATCTCAAGGGATTCACTGCCCAACTCTCATCAGGGGTCGGCAAACCGGGTACTTATCTTGGGTTTATCGAAAAAATTCCTTATTTAAAAGATCTCGGCATCAACGCCGTCGAACTGCTGCCGATCCATGAATTCTACATAGATGACTTCCTCATCAACAGGGGACTCACTAATTACTGGGGATACAACACTATCGGCTTCTTTGCTCCAGAATCATCCTATTCCTCCCGGCAGTTTCCGGGCTGCCAGGTCAATGAATTCAGGACATTGGTTCGCGAACTTCACAAGGCAGGGATTGAGGTGATCCTCGACGTCGTCTTCAACCATACCGGTGAAGGGAACGAGATGGGACCGATGATGTGCTTCAAAGGGATCGACAATTCCACCTATTACACGCTCACCGGCACGACCTCCGACCCGTTTCGCTATTATATGAACTTTACCGGGTGCGGAAACAGCGTGAACTTCGAAAACAGCCAAGTCATACGCTTCGTTCTGGACTCTCTACGGTATTGGGTCGAGACGATGCATGTGGACGGCTTCAGGTTCGACCTCGCCTCGGTTCTGGGCAGGGAGTATGGAGGGTTCCGCCGGTCGGCTTCATTCTTCGATGCCATATCGCAAGACCCCATATTGACCAGGACTAAGCTAATTGCCGAACCGTGGGACCTCGGCACGTACCAGGTCGGAAATTTCCCGGTTGACTGGTCGGAATGGAACGGCAGGTTCAGGGATACGATGAGAAAATTCGGCAAAGGCGACGCGGGCCAATTAAGAGATCTTGGGTGGAGGTTGACCGGCTCGGCGGACCTCTATGAAGACGACGGACGGTCTGCGTACAACAGCGTGAACTTCATAACCTGCCACGACGGCTTCACGCTTAATGACCTCGTGTCATACAATTACAAGCACAATGATGCCAATCTGGAGAACAACAACGACGGTTCGAACGACAACAGCTCATGGAACTGCGGCTGGGAGGGGAAGACCGATGACCCCGGAATTGTCGCCCTGCGCAAACAACTTGTCAAGAATTTCGCGTGCTCCCTTCTCTTTTCATCCGGCACACCCATGATACTCGGCGGCGATGAATTCATGAGAAGCCAAAAAGGCAATAATAATGCATACTGCCAGGACAATGAACTCAGCTGGTTCGACTGGAACGAGATCGGGATGCAGAAGGACCTATCACTTTTTTCAAAAAGGCGATCGCCTTCACACGGAAATACCCCATCCTCCAGAGCAGAAAGTTCCTTACCGGCGTCGACGACGACGGCAACCGCATACCGGATATATCATGGTTCGGACCGGATGGCGGTGGTCCGAAATGGGATGATCCTGAAGCCCTGACATTATGCTATATGCTCGACGGGGCAGAAGCGCGTTCAGCAGCCGGTGACTATCAGCTGTTCCTCGTCCTGAACTCGGATTACAGGGCACAGAGTGTTAAATTGCCTATTCTCGATGGTAAGAAATGGTTTAGGGTCATAGATACAAGTTTAGGAAACGGCGAGGATTTTATGGGCGACGGGAATGAGGTCATGCTCGATCCGCCGGGCATTTATATGGCCAATCCCAGGAGCACGGTGGTGCTAATAAGCAATAATAAGGCGTGATCCCTTAAACCTCCCCTCAATCCCCTCCTTGCCAAGGAGGGGATTGAGGGGAGGTGCTCACTTACCAAGGGGGGGAAGGGGTTACTGCCTCCTTGCTTCCCCTCTTCTGCCTCTGTCAGAATAAATCATGAACAAAAAGGTCATCGTGGGAATGAGCGGCGGCGTCGATTCGTCTGTCGCGGCCATTCTCCTGAAAGAACAGGGGTATGAAGTCGAAGGCGTCAGCCTGATACTCTTCGATCCTCTTTCGCGTAAAGCGCTCGGGAAAGCACCCTGCTGCTCGGTGGAGGCAGTAGCGGATGCAGCGAAGACAGCCGCTGCAATCGGCATAAAACACAGCCATGTTGATGTGAGAGATCTTTTTTCGGAAAAGGTGATCAGACCGTTTATAGAAGCTTACTCCAAAGGGCTGACCCCCAACCCATGCATCCTATGCAATAAATTCATTAAATTCCCGTCTCTTATCAAGGCTGCTGATGCACGGGGTTTCGACTTCATAGCCACGGGCCATTACGCGCGTGTGCAGCGTACCGGGACCGGAGCGCAATTGTGCAGAGGTCTCGACCCTAAGAAAGATCAGTCTTATGTGCTCTATGCTCTTAGCCCGGATATTATCACCCGGCTAATTTTACCTCTCGGGGAAAAAACGAAGCCGGCTGTCCGTGAAATGGCGCACAAACTCTCTTTGCCTTCCGCCAACAGGCCTGAAAGCCAGGAAATTTGTTTCATTGAGGAGAGGAATTACGCTGCCTTTATGGATGGCCTGGCAGAAGAAGCTAAGGGACCTGTCATCGATATTGAGACAGGAAAGCAGATTGGGAACCACGGCGGTATTCACCTCTATACTGTCGGCCAGAGAAAGCGCCTGCCGGCTATGGGAAAACCGGTGTACGTCGTGAAGATAGACCCTTCGGCAAATGCCATTTATACGGGGCCGCAGAATTTGGTGCAAATGAAAGCGTTCACCGTGCAGGACGTAAACTGGCTCGTCGATCCCCA
>JBGOVD010000210.1:0-4695 GCA_041477935.1 Dissulfurispiraceae bacterium
ACCCGGCGATAAAATTCCGCATTATCGCCTGAATTGCCGAAAGCCAGAAGGGCAAATGGCTGTGTAGCCGCGACCAGGGGACAGACGAGATATTCATCCATAAGCAGCCTTGCCCGGTACTCCGCGAGAAAATGATCTTCAATGCCCGTTTTGCAGATGAGATATTCGGCCCCCGCATGCAGCCGGGAGAAGATAGGGTCATCAGGTTTGATCCCCAGCCCTGCAACACTGCTTTTTTCGTCCTGACTGTAATATCCGTCGAGGGCGCAGACCTCATAGTTGCCGGTCTCTTCAGACCTCTGAAAAATCAGCACCCTCTCGTATTCAAGGTTGTGGATTACATATTCGACTGCATGCGCAAAGATCTTCCCAATATCAAAGGTCGCATTCAGTTTTCTGTTCAATTCATAGAGGTCGCGGTATTCTTTCAGCTGGGCATCGAGTTTCTCCTGGTATTCGTAGAGTTTGCTCTCAGCCTTTACCAGACCTTTGACCTGCTGGGAGAGGGTCTCTCTTTCCTGCTTCAGCTTCGCTAATTCCCCGGGATTTTCCTGAGGATTATTATCGGTAATCTTATTTTTCGGCATGGTCAGGAATGGATTAACACTCAGTATATGGCAGCTACTACGGCAGTGAAGTTATGAAAGCAGTTAAATTCCCTGACAGGACCTATCTCTCCATAAGTGTAGAAACCCATCCATGGTATGTCTTCGCCGATGTCCTTCTGGAGGGACCTGATCAACTCGAGCTTCTCCTGCTCCCTGAAGACCACTTTCCCCCGGCCGACGCATTCAAAGTGCAGAATAAATTTCGGCTTCTCAGTCCCTGCCCTCTCTTTTATCTGACCTGAGATTGCCTGCAGGCCGTTCCTTATCAGGTCCTTGTCGCGACGGACTATCCAGAGACCTGCGCCTTCCAGGACATCGGACTGTATCTTTACGCTTCCCTCCTGATCATCTTTCTGCATCATGTACCTTATAATGAAATCGTTATAATACTCCCGGAAAAGCTCAGGTGTCCTGAATCCGAGACAGAGGTTCAGAGACGTTTTGTTCCATTGGTTCTTCCAGTCTTCATCAAAATACTCTTTAAGGGCTTCGAGAGCAGGCACTCCGTCGATATCATATATGTTGTTTCCCCTGCTTCTCGTAATTTTACGCTCGGTCCCGATGGGCACACAGCCGTGATTTATTCCCCAGGAGATTTTGCCGGCGCCTGACATGACTACAGCGGAAATACCCTCGGAAAAAACAGTGTCATCATGATACTGATATGTCTTTTTTGATGTCCAGTTGTCCGCGGCTAATCCGCCTAATAGCGGCAAAGGATGCTTGCGTTGAAGTGCCTTTTCAAAGGCAGATAAGAAGGGATCGAAATTCAGTGCAAGGCCGTCTGCAAAAAGGAAGCAGGCGATGCTGTCTGCAGCAACAAACGGGTCGATATTAGCTGCAAGACGAGCGCCGGCTGCATCAGCTCCATGCTGAATATCCATTACGCAGGAATTACGAAACCTGAGATCGTCCGACCGAATCACCATCACGGAGACGCCAAAATTAGTCTCGTCGGCAATACCCTGGGTTATTATACCTTCGCCCGAACAGCCGCTCAAAGGTGCTCCCGACGTCGCTTCTCTTATTGATCGTATTAGGAGCTGCTGATTATATCCGACCGTAGCAAAAACAAAGACAAAATCAGGGGCCTTAGTCCCAGCCTGCTGCATGGCCTTCGAGGCAGCTTCTCTTCCAGCCTCTGCCGGATTCCTGTGAACGCTATACCCAACACCCGCCGCTGTTCCCATTCGACCCCCCTCATTTTCACGCTTGAATACCAAAGGGCAATTCCCGCACCAAGGTTTCTCGGCAGCTGAAATAATCTCCATGATGAGGCCGGCGCTGATAATATTTGGATAAGCATATATCTGAAAAGCATTGCAGCCCGAACATCTGCCCCTATAGTTATTATCGTGCTATTTTGGAAAAACTATACCTGTTAGGGTAATGTCAGTTTTTTTGGGTAAAAAAGTGACATTGTCCTCTCATCATTCCCGCTTTAGCATTTATGATATATTTTCATTTGTATGTCTTATTGCTTAGTATTCCTTTTTGCAAAAAATGGATACTCATGTTAAATTGGTATAGGCTATGCCACAAAAATAATCATTGAAAGGGAGGGTCGGAATGATCCCTGCCTATGTAATCGTTGAAGGTATTGAGGCTCTCCCGACTCTTCCGGAAGCCGTGGCCCGCCTTACCATGCTGCTGCGGAATGAGCAGGCCTCCACCTCCGATTTCGAGCAGGCTGTGCGGTCCGATCCGGCAGTGACGGCCAACCTGCTGAAGGCTGCCAACTCTGTTTTTTACCAGGCCATCGAACCGATCACCAGCGTCAGCCAGGCGGTAGCGCGCATCGGGTTAAAACGGGTTTTTGAAGTCGCTATCGGCACGTCTTTCCGACGCGCCCTGCCTGCGCGCATCTACGGCTACGGCATCGAGGCACCGGCTTTCTGGCTCCATTGCACAGCGACTGCGGTTTACGCCGAAGCGCTGGGGCACATGTGCGGCCTCCCTTCACCGGATAGTGCCTTCACTGCAGGACTTCTTCATGATGTCGGGAAACTGGTCGTCGGCAGATTCCTGGAGGAGTTGATGCCCGAATCGAACTGGTGGGCATTCGGAACCGCCGCCGCAGAACGGGAGCTGCTTGGCAGTAATCACTGCGAAGTCGGCTACGAAATCGCTTCCAGATGGCGTCTCCCGCTGCCTGTCGCTCAGGCCTGCCGTTGGCACCACGAGCCTGTAACAGGTGTCGATGGCGTAGATACAGACCTTACTGCGGTAGTTCATATCGCGGATCATCTTGCCTATCTGGCCGGGTTCCCGGGAAGTGGCGGCAAAGGGGAAGCGCTTGTTCCGCAGGCATTGTTGCGGCTCAAACTCAATCAAGAACAGCTTGAGTGTCTGGCCGAAAGATACAAAGAAGAAATATTGCGGATAAGCCACGCCACCTCTCTCTCCGCTGCCTGACCAGTAGGAATATCAGCATGTATAGTGAGATATCAGCTAGTGAGGACCGTTTGTGAACGATGATCATAATGATAAAAATAGAACCGGTGTAACTGAGTATCCTGTTACGATAGACCAGTTACAGCCGGGTGTTTTTATTCGTATCACAGGTCTTTCCTGGCTGGACCACCCATTCTTGATGAATTCATTCAAAATTACAAGCAGAGAACAGATCCAGGTTCTTCGCAAACTCAAAGTCAAGACGATATTTTTTGTCCCAGGTAAGAGTGATGTTTTCCCCCTCTCTGAACAAAAGAATCCTGCTCCCGCACCTGCTGTCACAAGCGATCCGGCGAAAGATGCTGAGACGGAAAAATTGTGGCGGGAAAAGAACGAAAGGATAGCAAAACAAAAAACCCTGCGCAAGAAGATCAATGCTTGCCAAAAGCAGTTTTCGGCAAGTCTCGAAACAGTAAAGAATGTAATGAAGAATATAGAAGGCGGGCGACTTGAATCGGTCAAGGACGCAGACAGCATTCTTCAGTCGATTATCGATGACCTTGCAATGGATAAAGAAATGACTGTGCAGCTCATGAATACGGACACAGGCGGCGAAGGTATATTTTACCACTCCCTGAATGTGTCTGTCCTTTCAATGATGCTGGGCAGAGAACACGGACTCGGGCCGGACGACTTGAAGATGCTGGGACTCGGCGCCTTGTTCCACGATGTAGGGAAGCACCGTATACCTAAAAACGTTCTTTATAAGCCGTCGCCGCTGACTAAATTCGAGAGGGACATTCTACGGCTTCACCCTCAATATGGTGTCGAAACTATGGGACCCCTGGCTGGTATGGGTACATTCCCGGCTGAGGCACTCCGGATTATCGGGGACCACCATGAACGGGTTGACGGTTCCGGGTATCCGGCGGGGATCAGCGGGGAGCATCTTTCCGATCTGACGCAAATAGTATCGATAGTCGATAGATACGATAATCTGTGCAATAATCGAAACCCGGAAAAGTCTGTTACGCCGCATGAAGCGCTCGCACACATGTTCAAAAGCGAGAAAGAGCGGTTCGATAACCAGCTGCTTCAACGGTTTATTTCATATTTAGGAGTATACCCGCCGGGAACAATTGTTAGTCTCAACAATGATGTAATCGGCATGGTCATTTCCGTAAATCCTGCATACGCCTTGAAGCCGAGCCTGCTTATTTACGATCCGGAGATCCCCAAAAACGAGGCCCTGATTTTTGATCTATCCGAGGATCAGTCACTCTCGATAGCGACATCCCTCCGTCCTCACGACCTCCCGGATGCAATTTTCGACTACCTGAATCCAAGGGCGCGTGTATCTTACTTTCTGGCGGCCCAGGAACGCCGGCAGAAAGTAAAGCCGGTGGATGGGCGGATCCGGAAACGGTAATCAGTTCCGAATTATTTACCGCCCGCAGGCACACAAATTATATTTTCATTTCACGTTGAGGTTCGTAGGTGGTGAAGGCCTTACGGGACTTATCTGTTTTGCCTGCCCGGAATCCTGGCTGATCATTAATGGAGACTCGTCTACTGCTTCAAATACAGAGCCTGTTACACGTCCGAGTTCATGAAGCACATCATTGTTCCATCTCGGATCGGGTGCTCCGGATATATACCACGAGGACCCATTGTCGGCCAGGATCATCCCGTA
>JBGOVD010000027.1:0-11368 GCA_041477935.1 Dissulfurispiraceae bacterium
ATGTACTTCTCAGTTTTACCCTTCTTGACCCTGAAAAGCGGTGGTTGGGCAATGTATAAATATCCTTTCTCGATGATCTCCGGCATCTGCCGGTAGAAGAATGTAAGCAGTAGCGTCCTGATATGAGCCCCATCTACGTCTGCGTCAGTCATGATTACTATTTTATGATAGCGCGCCTTCAGGATGTCGAAATCCTCTGCGCCTATGCTTGTACCGAGCGCGGTTATCAATGTCTTGATCTCTTCGGAGGTGAGCATCTTGTCAAAGCGGGCCTTCTCGACATTCAATATTTTTCCACGGAGCGGAAGAATGGCCATGCTGCGCCGGTCCCTTCCCTGTTTAGCCGAACCGCCTGCGGAATCTCCCTCGACAATATATAGTTCGGAACGAGCCGGGTCCTTTTCAGAGCAGTCCGCAAGCTTGCCTGGAAGTCCCGTGTCTTCGAGTATTCCCTTCCTTCGAGTCAGCTCGCGCGCCTTCCGTGCTGCCTCGCGTGCGCGTGCCGCAGAGATCGCCTTTTCGATTATCTTTCTCGCAATAGAGGGATTTTCTTCGTAATAAATCCCGAGCGATTCGTTGGTGATGGACTCTACGATACCCTTCACCTCGCTGTTTCCGAGCTTCATCTTTGTCTGCCCCTCGAACTGGGGGCTCGACAATTTCACACTTATTACGGCAGTTAACCCTTCGCGGATATCATCTCCCGATATGCTTTCCTTCCCCTCTTTAATAATGCCTTTGGAAAGGGCATACGAGTTCGAGGTCCTCGTGAGGGCAGACTTGAACCCGATAAGGTGCGTACCTCCTTCCCGTGTGTTGATATTGTTGGCGAAGGTGAAGATGTTCTCGTTGTAGCTGTCATTATACTGCATGGCTACTTCGACGACGATGCCTTCCTTTTCCATCGTAAAGTAGACAGGTTTCGGATGAACAGCCGTCTTGTTCCTGTTGAGATGCTCCACAAAGGATTCTATGCCGCCCTTGTAGAGAAATTCCTTACTCTCGGCAGTCCTCTCGTCGGTAAAGCTGATCTTGAGTCCGCGGTTGAGGAATGCCAACTCCCTGAGGCGCTGGGTCAGGACGTCATAGGACAATTCCGTAGACTCGAAGATCTCGGGATCGGGCTTGAAGGTGATCTTTGTGCCCTTACCTTTAGTCTTGCCGACAATGGTGAGCAGGCTTGCCGGTTTACCGCGCTCGAAGCGCTGCTGAAAGACCTGGCCGTTCTGTTTTATCTCGACCTCGAGCCATTCCGAAAGGGCATTCACTACAGAGACGCCTACGCCGTGGAGTCCACCCGAAATCTTGTATGCCTTGGATTCGAACTTTCCGCCGGCGTGAAGTTCAGTAAGAACAATCTCAGCGGCTGTCCTGCCTTCGGGATCACCTGTATGAATGTCAGTCGGGATGCCCCTTCCGTTATCGATGACTGTGCAGCTGCCATCATGGTGCAGCAGCACATCAATAGTGGTACAAAAGCCTGCAAGTGCCTCGTCGACACTATTATCCACCACCTCATAAACAAGATGGTGGAGTCCGTCAATACCGGTAGAACCTATGTACATGGCAGGCCTTACGCGGACTGCCGTCAATCCCTTCAGTATCTTTATCTGGTCGGCGCCGTAGGCCTCATCGTTCTGTTCAATTAACTGATCTGGCTTGATCTCTTCCATTTGTCTCCCTGCTTCCGTTCTTTAATCTTTCTACAGCCTCATCGGCATTACAACACATTTATAGTCGGTCCTCTCTTCTTCCATGAGGAGAACAGGGCTGAGTGCTTCGTTCAGCTTCAGCGTGATCGTCTTGCTCTCCATTACGCCGAGCACATCAAGGAGATAACGCGCATTGAAAGCTATAGTCATGGCGTCACCGTCATATTTCACTGCTATTTCATCCTTGGCATCGCCAAGATCGGGATTTGATGTGGAAATAACCATGACGTCGGGATTGAAATCGACCTTAACTGCGCTGCTCCTCTCCTTGCTGAGGATGGATACTATTTTGAGGGCCTTGCTGAAAGCATCCCTGCCGACGCTGAGATCCTTGTTGTTATCGGAAGGTATCACCTGCTCGTAATTCGGATAAGTCCCCTCGATGAGCCTTGTAAGGAACTGGATGCTGCCGACCGAAAAGAGGATATGGTTTTTCCCGATCGTCAGTTTAACCGGCTGCTGTTCTCCGTCCAGGAACCTGCGGAGCTCAGAGACCGATTTCCTTGAAAGGATAATTTTAATCTCTTCGTCCAGCTTCTCGGCGATCTTTTTCTCCGAAAGTGCGAGTCGATGGCCGTCGGTACCTACGACATTCAATATCTGGTCGGTCTTGAGATGGAACAGGAGCCCGTTGAGAACATACCTGGTGTCCGATTCCCCTGCAGCATACAATGTCTTTTCAATAGCATCCAGGAGCGTCGCAGCTTCGAGTTCGACGTTCCTGGCCTCGGCTGATGAGATTGAAGGCCAGACCGGGAACTCGTCGGGAGATATGCATGCCAGCCTGAAATGGCTCTTTCCGCATTTAATCTTTATCCACTGGTTATCGGCAGATTCGAGGACGATTTCTCCGTCCATTTCGCGGGCTATCTCGAACAGCTTCTTCGCCGGAATGCACATCTTTCCTTCCTCAAGCACGCTCAACTCAATAGGTTCCTTGAGGGCCGTTTCAAGATCGGTGGCCGTAATAGAGGACCCCGCACTCTCGGCTGACAGAAGAAAATTATTGAGCACCGGCATTGTATTCCGCTTTTCAACAATGTTCTGGATGTCGGAAAGTTTTTTCAGAAGCTCGTTTCTGTCGACTTTTACCTTCATGATTCCTCCAATCTTAAGCCTGTTATTTCTTGGTAACCTATACGACCTTTATTCGCCTGATGATATTGTCGATCCCCTTGTTGAAAACCTCGTCGGCTGATCTCTTCTCCTCGATCTGTTTACATGCATAAATCACCGTTGCGTGGTCCTTGCCGCCGAAAGCCCTGCCGATATCGCTGAGAGAAAGCGGAGTAAACTTCTTCACCAGGTACATTGCGACCTGGCGCGAATTGACAATCTCCTTGGTCCTCTTCTTGCCCTTGATCTCAACCGGCTTTACACCGAAATAGTCGCTTACGGTCTTGACAATGCTGTCGACCGTCAACGGCCTGTCCTCATCGGCAATAAGGTCCTTGAGCACATTCTTCGCAAGGGTGATGTCGATGGGCATGCCTGTAAGGGATGAATGGGCGCCGAGTTTGATGAGGCAGCCTTCGAGCTCCCTGATGTTCGATTTGACCCGGGCAGCGATAAAATAGGCGACATCTTCGGGTATAACGAGCCTTTCTGCATCCGCTTTTTTATACAGAATGGCGACCTTGGTCTCGACCTCGGGACATTGGATGTCGGCGATGAGTCCCATACCGAACCTGGACCTGAGACGGTCGGTAATGTCCGAGATGTCCATAGGCGCCCTGTCGCTGGAAATAACGATCTGGCTTTGACGCGCATACAGTGAATTGAAGGTATGGAAAAATTCTTCCTGCGTGGCGGTTTTGCCGGCAATAAACTGTATATCATCAACTAATAGTATATCAGCATTTCGGTATTTGTCCTTGAATTCTCCCATCTTCTCATGCCGTATCGACGAGATGACTTCATTCGTGAACTGCTCGGCCGAAACATAATAAATCACCTTGTTCGGATATTTATCGACTATAACGTTGCCGATGGCATTTATCAGATGCGTTTTACCAAGCCCCACGCCGCCATATATGAAGAGCGGATTGTAGACACTCCCGGGCCCTTCGCATATCCGTTTTGCCGCAGCATGCGCAAATTGATTCGATGAGCCGACAACGAATGTATCGAAAGTATACTTGGGATTTAAGTATATACCCCTGTTAGCCAGACGCGTACGCCTGCTTTCATTTTTCGAATCAATCTTCTTCAGGACATCGTCCTCTTTAGCGCCTATCCTGAATTTGACAGCTACCTGATGCCCCAGTTCAGCCTCCATTGCCTCACTGATAAGATTGGGATAATTGTCCTCCACCCAATCTTTGAAGAACCTGTTGGGTATCTCGATCATGGCTGTCTTGTCCTTAAGATGGAGAAGCTTCATCGGCTTAAACCACAACTCGAAAACGCTGTCACCCAACTTTTCGTGTATCTTAGAAAAGGTGCTGTTCCAAAAATCTTCTTTTCCGCTCATTCCCCCTGCCGTGATGCTCCTTATCTGTTTTTCCATCTATTTATCAACAAGTAATTAACAATTGTTAAAAACCTTTCTTTTTTCTACCCGCTCATTATAGCCTATACACAAAAAACAGGGCAATAAAATGTTGGCCGCTTGTTCATAAAAAATTCTTCACTGAACATGTCCTGTTCATCTAATAAACTCATCAATTTATGCCTATGTATATATTATTGAAATCATATTGTATTTATCACTTTTAAACATATTAGCACAGCCTAATGCTACAGCTTAAAGACTTATATATAAAAGAATAATAGAATAGAACGGATAAAATTCATTTAAGAGATTTCAAATAAGCTGTAATAAAACCGTCTATTCTTCCATCGAGTACTGCATCGACATCGCCTACCTCTGTGTTTGTTCTATGATCTTTAACCAAGCGGTAGGGCTGGAGAGTATACGATCTTATCTGGTTACCCCATGAGATCTCTTTTTTATCACCGATAAAACCATCGATCTTCTTTTCCCTGGATTTAAGGGTCATGTCATAAATTCTCGACCTGACGATCTTCATGGCCAGTTCCTTGTTTCTCAGCTGAGATCTCTCACTTTGGCAGGCGACGATTATCCCGGTAGGAATATGTGTGATCCGTACAGCCGAAGACACCTTGTTTACATGTTGTCCTCCGGCGCCTGACGCCCTGAAGGTATCAACTTTAAGGTCTTCGTCCCTTATATCGACGACGATATCATCCTCTATCTCCGGATAAACGAGCACTGCGGCAAATGAAGTATGCCTTCTCTTGTTTGCATCGAAAGGTGATATCCTGACAAGACGATGAATGCCGGCCTCTGCCTTAAGGTAACCATGTGCATACGCGCCTTCGACCGTAAATGTTGCCCCTTTGATCCCAGCCTCATCACCCATTTGCAGATCGGCTATCTCTGTTTTAAAGCCGCGCGTTTCGGCCCAGCGCATATACATGCGCATTAGCATCTGGGCCCAGTCCTGGCTTTCGACACCGCCGGCGCCTGGATGAATAGTAACAATGGCATTATTCCTGTCTGCCTCAACTGAAAGGAGCAACCTGAACTCAACTTCGTCAAGGTATGTCTTCAGCCCGCTGATGTCCCTGCGGATCTCTTCGAAAAAAATCTCCCCTTCGTCTTCGTCGAGTATTTCAACTGACTCATCAAGGTAGGAGACCCGTTTGAAGGCCGCTTCCAGAGGGGTGATATTCTCCAGGATGACAGCTTTTTTCTTCTGGAGTTCCTTGATTTTTTCCGGCAGGGTCCAGACCTCTTCGGATGAGAGCTCTTTTTCTATCTGCGCAAGGTCTGCTCTTTGTTTATCTACATCAAAGATAACCTCGAAGCGAGCCCAGTCTCTCTTTGATCTTTTTTATGTCTTCCTGAAGTTCGTTCTGTAAAAGCATTTTGTTTACCTCCGCTATCGAAGAATTGCCGACAGTACAAGTCGCGGTTGATTAATAATAAATATGGCTTTTTCCCCGGTATTTTATTATCAGCAGCAGAGACAGGACAATACAGAAAAAGGAGAAAAGATCGCCGTATTTAGTGTATAAAGTAAGAGTCCTGTCGGTCATTATGTCCGCCTTGACCGTCGTCCTGCTGAAAAGGCCGGTGGATGCCAATATCTCGCCGCTGCTGTTTATAAAGCCCGAAATACCGGTGTTTGCCGCCCTGATGACCGGCTTCCTGTTCTCTATGGCCCTGAAGACCGCCATGCTGAAGTGCTGGTAAGGACCGTTTGTCCTGCCGAACCAGGCATCGTTCGTAACCGTAACAATAAAATCGCCGCCCTTGATATAGAATTTTCGGACAAGGCCCGGGAAGGCGATTTCATAGCAGATTGGCGTACCAAAACTGCCGAATGGGGTAACAGCTTTAATATAACTGTCACCAGGAAGATAGTCCCCGATACCGACGACCAGCTTGTCAACAAAGAACAGAACACTTCTTAATGGAACGTATTCGCCAAAAGGAACCATATGAATTTTATCATAAATATATGAAACCGTTCCATCTTTGGTGAGCAGCACGGTGCTGTTTGAATACTCTTCCCTGGGCCCGCTCTTCTTCAGGACACTTCCGAACAGGAGGTATGTATCGAGATTATGCTGAAAATCTGCCAGTTCTTCGCTCTGTTGCTTGTCGGCACCGAAATAGAAAGGAACGGCCGTTTCCGGCCATACGACAAGATCGGGGCCGGGAATACCTTCAGCATGACCGGCCGTCTCGAGAGTAAGCTTCCGGTAGACATCGATTACATATGTCTGATAAGCGCGGTCCCACTTTTTGTCCTGCTCAATATTGCCCTGGACGACGGCCACCTTGAGAGATGAGCCTGGCCGGTTCTGGTGGAGCTTGTAGAACCCATATGCGATATTCGCGAGAATGGCGATAACTAAAATACTCCATCCGGCATATGTGTATAGTCGCGAATAAAGGGGCCGTTCGCGGGTCCGCTCCTTCATGATGAAAAAATCGGCAATGGCGCCGTTTACGGCAACCACCAAAAAAGAGATACCGTAAATGCCTACTATGTCTGCACTCTGGATGAAGACCAGGAAAAGGTATTGGCTGTATCCAAGGCTCGACCATGGGAACCCGGTAAAGGCGTATGAGCGAAGCAGCTCGAGAGAGGTCCAGAGGACCGGGGCCACGAGGAGGGCAGGCAAGTCGGTTTTTTTGATGATCATCGAATAAAGGGAACAGAAGGCTGCCGTATAGAGGCTCAGATAGAGACTCAAAATCAGCACAATGATGAGGCTAGGCACGAGCGAGATGGACCCGAAGTGATTGACGGAGTAATAAATCCAGTAGACAGTCCCGAAGAAATAAACCAGTCCGAACACCAGGCCGATCTTGAATGATTCACCCCTCGGCTTATCGTATATCATCACAAGCAGAGGCGCAAGGGCAATCCATGCGAGTGGAAAGATATCGAAGGATGGGAAGGACAGGACAAGGAGCCCGCCTGCCAGCAGGGCATAAAGGTATGAGAAATCAATGCGGCCCAATAATTTCATGAGATCATATCCATAATCTGTAGTTTGCGATAATCTTTTATGTTATCATAGAAAAAGTTATGTCCGCTATTGTTATCATACCGTCTCGCTTTCAATCTACCCGTTTCCCCGGAAAACCCCTCTCCCTCCTCCTCGGCAAGCCGATGATCCAGCATGTCTACGAGAGGTCAAAGACCGCCCGGTTGATCAAGGAGGTGTTCGTAGCCACCGACAGCAAGGCCATCTTGGATGCGGTGCGGGGATTCGGCGGAAAGGTGGTTATGACCTCGGAGAGCCATACCTCCGGTACCGACAGAATATCCGAGGCGGCGGAAATAATAGGCAAAGAGGGATATTCAGCAGACATAATCGTAAATGTCCAGGGAGACGAACCCATGATCATGCCCCAGATGATTGATGAGGTGGTCGCTCTCATGGAGGACGGCAGGGCCGGCATAGGCACCCTTGTTAAACGCATCGACGACGCTACCGAGATCGATGACCCCAACGTAGTCAAGGCCGTCTTTAACGGCGAGGGTTTTGCCCTCTATTTTTCGCGTTCGCCGGTCCCGTATCACAGAGACCTCTTTGGGACAGAAGCGCGGAAGTGCGGAAGTGCGGAAGAAAGTAAGCCTTCCGAGCTTATTATGTTCAAGCACATAGGCATCTATGCGTACAGAAAGGACGTATTGACAAGGTTTTCAAAGCTGCCTCCCTCTCGGCTCGAAGAGATTGAGAAGCTTGAGCAGCTGAGGGCACTTGAAAACGACATAACTATAAAAGTCGGAGAAACAATCTACGAAACCATCGGGGTGGATACTCCTATGGATCTGAAAAAGGTGGAAAAATGCCTAAGTATATCTTCATAACCGGCGGAGTCGTCTCAGCACTAGGAAAAGGAATTGCGGCAGCGGCCATCGGGGCCTTGCTGGAGGCAAAGGGGCTCAGGGTCACGATTCAGAAGCTCGATCCTTACATCAACGTCGATCCCGGTACGCTCAGTCCTTTCGAGCATGGAGAGGTATTCGTCACGGACGACGGATGCGAAACGGACCTCGACCTCGGACATTACGAGCGCTTTACTCACCTGCGCGCATCAGTGGTCAATAATTTTACAACCGGCAAGATATATTTCAATGTCATTACCAAGGAGCGCAGGGGAGACTACCTTGGCGATACCGTGCAGGTTGTTCCGCACATAACGGACGAAATCAAGGAGGCGATCAAATCAGCCGCTTCTGACGCATACGACATCAACATTGTCGAAATCGGCGGTACAGTTGGCGACATCGAAAGCCTTCCTTTCCTGGAGGCGATCAGGCAGTTCCGCTATCACGTTGGCAAAGAGAATGTCCTTTATGTCCACCTGACGCTTGTCCCTTATATCAAGACAGCGGGCGAACTCAAGACAAAGCCGACCCAGCACAGTGTCAACGAACTGCGCGAGATCGGTATCCAGCCCGACCTGCTGCTATGCAGGACCGAGCGGCCCCTGCCGCCGGAGATGAAGAGAAAGATAGCAATCCACTGTAACCTCGATCCTGATGCGGTCATTGCAGCCATGGATGTAAGTACGGTATACGAGGTGCCGCTTTCATTCATGGAGGAAGGTCTCGACAAGCTCATCGAAAAAAAGCTGGCGCTAAATCTTAGGGAGCCGGATGTAGAGATATGGAACCAGGTTGTGGAAAGGATAAAGAACCCGAAGTACGAATGTTCAATTGCAATCGTCGGGAAATATGTGAACCTCAAGGATTCGTATAAGAGCCTCGAAGAAGCGCTCATCCACGGCGGGATCGCCAATAATGCCCGCGTGAATTTGAAGTGGGTGGATTCCGAAGACGTAGAGGCCCATGGTGTTGAATATCATCTGTCCGAAGTCGATGGAATTCTGGTGCCTGGCGGTTTCGGCAGCAGGGGGATAGAGGGGAAGATCGCGGCGGTGCAGTATGCAAGAGAAAAGAAGATCCCCTACTTTGGGATATGCCTCGGCATGCAACTGGCGGTAATAGAGTTCGGACGCCATGTCTGCGGCCTTTCAGCCAACAGCACCGAATTCGATGTAAAAGTCAAAGATCCTCTTATCTATCTCATGGAGAGCTGGTACAATCACCGTTCAGGCAAAATCGAAGAGAGGACGGCAGAGTCCCAGATGGGTGGCACCATGCGACTTGGCGCATATCCGGCAGTGCTTGTAGAAGGTACACATTCATTTAAGGCTTATGGCGTGAAGGAGATATCCGAAAGGCATCGCCACCGCTATGAATTCAACAATAAATACCGGGAGCTGCTCACCTCGAAGGGCCTGGTCATAAGCGGCCTTTCGCCCGATCAGGAACTCGTCGAGATAATAGAACTCCGCGACCATCCATGGTTCCTCGGCTGCCAGTTCCATCCCGAATTCAAATCCAGGCCCATAGAACCTCATCCCCTGTTCAGCGCCTTTGTCGGGGCAGCCCTCAAGGAAAAGCGGGAGTTGTTCCAGTAAGGCAACAGCCACGATTCGCCGGTAAAGGCCGATCAGTCTCTTGTATTGCTAAGCACACATCAAGGAAAACCAAGTTTTCCAGTTAAGGCCCAGACGGCGCCGCCGCGACCCATAGGATACATCTTTGCAGTGTAGTATTCGGTCCTTTTTGTTTATATATTAAAAATGATCAAGGAGGTCAGGTCATTTGAACCATGCGATGAATATTATTTTTATGGGCGATTCGCTTATCGAATATTTCGATTGGCAGCAGCGGTTTCCAGAGCACCAGGTGCTCAACCTCGGTCTATCCGGAGAGACCGTTCAAGGCCTCTCGGGGCGCGTACGCCGCATTATCGGCGCTGCGACGGCGCCGGATGTCCTCTTCATCATGTCCGGAATCAATAATCTCGCCATGGATGATTTCAAGATTCTGGAAGAATATGAACGGCTGCTGAAGAGCCTGAAGACCGCCTTTCCCTCCGCGACAATAGTCGTCCAGAGCATATTGCCTGTGACCATGTGGACCGACAAAAATAAAATCGAAGATATCAACCGTGAACTGACGGAAATAGCGAAGGCGCTGAAGATCACATTTCTGGATGTCTATTCACTTTTTGTAGATACAGCCGGCAGTCCGCATGTTGAATATCTGCTTGAGGACGGGGTCCATCTGAGTGAGAAGGGTTATGAAGTCTGGTCAAAAAAAGTGGAGGACTTTCTCGGTTACTTACTGAGGAAGAGTTCGAGCAGCCGGTCCAGCTCGTCCAAAGAGTAGTATTCGATTTCGATCTTGCCTTTTTTCCCTTTGTGCGTAAGGCGGACCTTAGTGCCTAATGCCTGAATAAGCTTGTCTTCCAGGTCTGCTACCTCGGGCAATTTCTTATTTTCCTTTTTGGCCGGTTTCGCGGACGTTGCCGGCGGCTGTTTATTGAGATCAGAGCAGAGTGCTTCAGCGGCCCTGACGCTCAAGCCTTCCCGGACGATCTTTTTGGCGGTTTCTATTTGTTTATGCTTGTCATCAAGAGAGAGCAGGGCCTTGGCATGGCCAAGCGAAAGGCTGCCGTCATTGATGAGCGCCTTGATCTCCCCAGGCAGCTTCAGGATGCGAAGATAGTTGGCGACCGTCGCCCTGTCCTTGCCCACCCGCTCCGCGAGTGCCTCTTGTGTGAGCTTGAAGTCCTGCATCAGGCTCTGGAATGCGTCAGCCGTCTCGATGGCGTTGAGCTCTTCGCGCTGAATATTTTCGATGAGCGCTATTTCGATAGCGTCCTGGGACGAAACCTCTTTAACAAGGGCCGGTATTTTCTTGAGCCCTGCGAGTGACGAAGCCCTCCAGCGCCGCTCGCCCGCAATGAGCCTGAATGTCCCGTCGCCGATACGAGATACAATAACCGGCTGCAGCACGCCCTTCTCCTTTATGGATGCGGCCAGCTCTTTAAGTGCCTCGTCCCTGAAGACCTTTCTCGGCTGATGCTCATTAGGCAGTATCTTGCCGATCTCGATCCCGATGACCTCTCCTCCTCTGTCGGGGAGCAATGCGTCAAGACCTTTACCGAGGGCTGCTTTCATGCAATATCTCCTTTGCGAGGGTCACGTAACTCTGGGCGCCCTTTGACCGGGCGTCGTAGAGGATCGCGGGTTTTCCGTGGCTGGGTGCCTCTCCCAGCGTGACGTTACGCGGGATCAGCGTCTTGTA
>JBGOVD010000142.1:0-5840 GCA_041477935.1 Dissulfurispiraceae bacterium
GGTACCCGCTTTCGAGCAAGGCACATCGCAGCGATCCCAATGCGGACAACAATCCGGCAGCCCACATAGACAACACCTTTGTCTTTGGCGTCGGCGCGACACTGAACTTCTAATATAGAGGACATAAACCAAGGAGGAAATGATGAAACGGTTTCTAAGTGCAGTAATGGTTCTCGCTATGTTATGCATGGCAGGACTTGCAATAGCAGCTGACGACAAGGCACCTGGAGCGGCACCCGCTGCAACTGCTGCGCCTGCAGCGGCTCCTGCTCCGGCACCAGCAGCTGCAGCTCCAGAGGCAGCACCCGAACTTAAACCTGATCCGTCAGGGGCTAACACAGGCGGCGCTGCCGATGTTGTCGGCGCAAGCGCAGGCTCTCCTACAGCAGATGATCTGAAAAACCTTGGCCCGAAAGAACCCCTTGCGGCAAAACTGGCCGATACGGTTGGTCATAACAGGATCGCTATAAATGTAGTCTGGACCCTCATTGCCGGATTCCTCGTCATGTTCATGCAGGCAGGGTTCGCGATGGTAGAGACAGGTTTCACTCAGGCAAAGAATGCCGGACACACAATGGCGATGAACTTCATGGTATATGCTCTCGGAATGCTCGGCTACTGGCTTTGCGGCTTTGCCCTGCAGATGGGCGGCGCCGGCGCAGGACCCCTCAGCGGCGGTACAGCACTCCTCACCAATGAATTCACTATCAGCCTCTTCGGAAAGGACTTCGGTCTATTCGGCACGACCGGTTTTTTCCTTTCCGGCGTCAGCTATGATGCATCTATCTTTGCGCTCTTCCTGTTCCAGATGGTCTTCATGGATACCACGGCTACAATCCCGACAGGCTCCATGGCTGAAAGATGGAACTTCAAGTCCTTTATTGTCTACGGTGTTTTCGTAGGAGCCATTCTCTATCCCCTTTACGCCAACTGGGTGTGGGGTGGCGGCTGGCTTTCACAAATGGGCAAGAATTTTGCGTTGGGGCATGGACATGTCGACTTCGCGGGGTCGTCCGTTGTTCACATGACAGGTGGTGTCGCGGCACTCGCAGGCGCGATGGTGCTGGGGCCGAGACTTGGCAAGTTTAAAGACGGCAAGCCTATGGCGATCCCGGGGCATCACATCCCGATGGCGGTCGTGGGCACCTTCGTTCTCGCTTTCGGATGGTTTGGCTTCAATGCCGGCTCATCGCTTGCAGGTACCGACTTGCGCATCGGCGTCATAGCTACCAACACAATGTTGGCCTCAGCAGCCGGGGCAACCTCGTCGATGATATATATGTGGATGCGTTACGGCAATCCCGATATCAGCATGATGTGTAACGGCATGCTCGCAGGTCTTGTTGCGATCACAGCACCTTGCGCTTTTGTCACGGCTCCTTCGGCGGTTCTGATCGGTGCAATCGCGGGCATCCTGGTCTGCCTCTCCGTATTTTTTGTTGAGCGGACGCTCAAGGTTGACGATCCGGTCGGCGCTTTCTCAGTCCACGGTGTCAACGGCGCTTGGGGTGTGCTCTCACTGGGACTTCTTGCCGACGGCACTTACGGCGATGGCTTCAATGGTGTTCAGGGCACAGTCAAAGGCCTCTTTTACGGAGATGCCTCCCAGTTTATAGCGCAGTGCATCGGCACACTTACAAATGTTGTTTACGTGTTCGTCGTCGCTTACGTTTTCTTCAAGATACTCGACATGGTCATAGGGCTCAGGGTGTCCCCGGAGGTTGAACTCGAAGGTCTTGATCAGTCCGAAGTGGCGGTCACTGCATATCCCGAATTCCAGCTTCACAAGACCCACAGGTAAAACGGAGGAACTATGAAAAAAATAGAAGCGATAGTAAAACCGTTCAAGCTGGATGAGGTCAAGGATGCCCTTAACAAGATAGGCATTCAGGGCATGACAGTTACAGAGGTGAAGGGATTTGGCAGGCAGAAGGGACATGTAGAGCTTTACCGTGGGGCTGAATACGAAATCACATTCGTCCCTAAGGTTAAGATCGAGATTGTCGTTTCCGATGAAATGGCCGATAAGATTGTAGCGGTCATCGCTGATACGGCAAAGACGGGCAAAATCGGAGATGGGAAGATATTCGTATCTTCAATAGAAAATATAGTAAGAATAAGAACTGGGGAAAGCGGAGACGCAGCAATATAACTCCTGCATATATTTACGGATAAAAATACCCTGCCTGTTTTCAGGCAGGGTATTTTCTTTATAATAGATAAAATTCACGGGAGAAGAGAAGTGCCGGGTATGGCTGAAATTGCGAAGTCCTTCTTTTTTTTCATACTGGCGGGACTATATGAAATAGGCGGCGGCTACTTGGTATGGCTATGGCTCAGGGAAGGTAAGAGCATCTGGCATGGTTTTTTCGGTGCGGCAGTGCTGGTTGTATATGGCGTAATACCGACCTTGCAGCCTGCAAATTTCGGGCGTGTATATGCTGCCTACGGAGGCATTTTTATAGTGCTATCTATTCTATGGGGCTGGCAAGTCGATAAAACAGTTCCGGATAGGTTCGACGTTATAGGCGGGGCTGTTTCACTTATCGGGGTGTTTATCATTATGTATTGGCCGAGGGGCTGAAACAACTTTATAAGGCTTCTCATTATATAGTGAAGTCCGCATTCTTGCAAGTCTCATTGAAAAAGAGATGACTGCCCCTGAGTATTACCCATTGTCGCTTAATTCACTGACGAATGCTTGCAACCAGAAATCGAATCGCAATCCCATTGTCTCTTACGATGAAAACGCCGTGGTGCGCGGGCTTGGCCGGCTGCAAGAAAAGGGCCTTGCGCGGGAAACACTTACGTCAGGGAGCCGCGTGACTAAATTCCGACATGCGGTTTTTGATCAATTTGATCTGTCAAGGCAGGAAATGGCCATTCTCTGCGAACTCATGCTTCGAGGGCCACAGACTGTTGGCGAGGTGCGTTCCCACACTGAAAGGATGTCCACCTTTGAGAGACTGGACGAAGTCGAAAGTACCCTCCAAGGACTGGCCGAACATGATCCTCCGCTTACTCTCAAGATGCTCAGGGAAACCGGAAGAAAAGAGTGCAGGTATATGCATCTTTTTTCAGGCGGCTTGGAAACCTTGCATGATTTTAGCGAAGAAACGTCGGCAATTCAAATATCATCAGAGGATAAGATCAAGAAGCTTGAAGAAGAGATCGCAAGGATGCGAAGCGAACTGGAGGAACTAAAACGGGCCTTTTCTGAATTCAAATCTCAGTTTTGACCGTCAGCCGGCAGCACTTTGTGGGGCATCCAGGCTATACTAGGCGCCGATCTTTTCCACGAGAGCTCCCGCGCGATTCATTACCCATAGAGCAAATTGTTTCTTCCAAGGAGCATTGGTTGCAACGGCATTCTCAAAGACACAAACATTAAACCCAATCTTGATGGCG
The DNA here is from genome assembly GCA_041477935.1 of Dissulfurispiraceae bacterium. GTDB lineage: Bacteria > Nitrospirota > Thermodesulfovibrionia > Thermodesulfovibrionales > Dissulfurispiraceae > Fen-1308. Next base: position 3,409 of record JBGOVD010000142.1, read on the forward strand.
TCAAGCACAGTCGCACGAACACAGCCCTCGGCGAAAACACCCAGAACATATAGATCCTTGACACCCCGATTCTTTAAGTAGTCTGCGACTTCAGGATTTGAGAAAGCACTTGACTCGTTTTTTTCGAAGACTGCTGATGATTCAGGCTTTAAGATTCTCTCGTCTATATTGGCACCAGGGGTTCCAACCATGGCTGCATTCTTGCGAAAGAAATTGGCAATGCGTGCAGATGGAAGAAATTTGCTCACTATGAATACCGACAGCGCTTCCGGTAAAATATTTTTTGCCAACACCTCGTTTGCTATTTTAATAACTTCCTCAGACCCCATTCTATCAACGGGCATGCGCCCTTCTTCCCAATCGAGGAAATCCGTTTGAAGATCTATAAGCAATAGAGCCGCATTGGGCATGAGTATCTTTGCCAATTAAACTTAGCTCTGTTATCGTATCTTCAGAAGTTTTGAGCTATGAGACGGGCCTCTTTTCGCGCAGCTTCCATGATATCCTGCTTCTGTCGGGGCTCGGCCATGAGCATGGGCTCAACCACTATCTGCTTAATATCCGTGAACCCGATAAAGCCTAGTAACAGTTGAAAGTAGGGTATCTGGAAATCGTAAGATATCTCGGGCGTACCCTTTGGATAAGAGCCTCCTCGGGCATACGCTATCGCGACCGGTTTGCCTGTAACCATGCCCTTATAGCCTTCCGCCGTGGAATAAGAAAAGGTATAGGACGGCTGGACAAGTATATCTATATAATGTTTCAGCTTGTACGGGATGCCGAAATTCCACATGGGCAGCGAAAAAAGGTACTTGTCCGCTGCTTTGAAATCAGATATTATCCGCTCGACCCCCTTCCATGCCTTCTCCTCAGCAGGGGTCTTTTGCTGACCATGAAGGATCGAGTATTTAGCGTTGACTGTATCACCGTCAAAAGGCGGCAGGTCTGTCTTCCAGAGATCTATCGTATCAATGACATCACCCTGATGCGAAGCCTTGTAAGCATCAATAAAAGCTTTGGCAACTTCGATGGACGCTGATCGGTCTTTTCTTGGCGAGGCCTCGATGTAAAGTAAACGAGCCATAAATATTCTCCTTTTGAGGCAATTATCATGATAGTCCGGAATCTTATGTTTTAAGTATAACAAGAGACGGCAGATCACCAAAGGTAGGGCTGTTCCTTCCTTCGCCTTGGAATAAAAAGAGGAATCGCTAATCATCGCCAGAGAATTATTTTATTCCTTATGCTAAGCAGACATATCTATAATTAACGGTGCTGACCAATGATGATAGTCCTGCACGCCATGTCAGAAATAGCATTGAGCCGCATTTACTGGTAACATTAAGGATATCAAATTCCAATGTTGATCACAGGAGGTTCATATGAAGAATGACGATGTTGTAAAGGTCGGAACGGCATTTTTGATCGGCGGCGCAATCGGGGCAGCTATTGCACTTCTCTACGCGCCGCAGACGGGCCGCGAGACAAGAAAGGACATTAAGCGCACTGCAAGGAAGGTGAAGAACGAGGCTGTCGACCTTGTTGAAGATACCATCGACAGGGTAGATGATTTTGTAGATGAGACAAAAGACAGGGTTACCGAACTCATCGACAGGGGTGTCGAACTTTCGGGTGCTGCAAAGAAGGAGATCATCAAGACCCTCGATCAGGGGCAGAAGGCCCTTGAGAAACAGAAGAACAGGGTCATGGAGGCGGTTGGCCTTTAAACGTCCCCAAGTGATCCGATGATATCGTCCCACACCCTATCTTTACTCGAATTCGATAAGCTTCTCAGGATCATCGCAGGTTTTGCCAACAGCGGCGCAACTGAAGCCGCTGTTGCAAAACTCGCACCTTTCTCCGACAGACTGGAAATCTCGCGAAGGCAGCGTGAGACAGGGGATATCCTCAGACTGTCATCGCAGGGAGTCTCGCTCGGACTCTCCCCGTTCCCTGATATTGGTGGCCTTTTTTCAAAGGCACGGCCCGAAGGAGCGGTGCTCGAAGGTGTCGAACTTGCAGGTTTCACTCCGGTCCTCGAACTCATCTCGGACATTGCGGAGAATCTCGGAGCGCGCGAAGATATCCCTTCACTCCGGCAACTCGCAGAAGGTCTTACCGGGTTTCCGGAAATCCTGAAGGTACTCAAGAAGTCCATCGACAGCCATGGCGCCATACTGGATACGGCGTCTTCAACCCTTGCCGGCATTCGGACTGAGATCCGCAGGCTTGAGTCCCGGATCAGGAAAAAGCTTGAAGACATGACGAGAAGCGAGGATGTATCCGTATTCCTGCAGGACGATTTCGTCACAACGAGGTCCGGCAGATGGGTCATCCCTGTGAGGATGGACTCGAAGGGCCAGGTCGCCGGAGTAGTTCATGATGTGTCGAAATCGGGCGAGACAGCCTTTGTAGAACCGATTGCGATTATA
>JBGOVD010000361.1:0-3005 GCA_041477935.1 Dissulfurispiraceae bacterium
CTTGTGATAGATAGTCTTGTCCTCAATGCCCTCTTTCACCGTCACCAGTTCGGAAAGCGGAACCATAGTGCCCGATGCAGACGGCACCGTGACTTCTTTTAGCGATGCCAGTGATGCGCGTTCCGCAATCGGCATGCGCATGAGAAGCTCCACCGGCTCTTTTTCCCGCTCGAAATGGACCGGACCGGCTGCCATGCCGTTCAAAGCGATCCGCAAGGTCTGTGCTGCCGCCTCGACGCTCACGCCGTTAAGTGCTGTCTTGTCGCGATCCACATCGAAGGTTATCTTTTTCTGGTCTTCCTCAACGTACCAGTCTACATCCACTACACCCGCGGTGTTCTGAAATATGTCCTTTATCTCCTTTGCAATCTCGACCTGCCGTTTGGGATCGGGTCCGTAGACCTCTGCAACCAGCGTATCAAGCACCGGAGGGCCAGGCGGGATCTCTGCTATCTTGATGCTTGCGCCGTAACGGTCTCCGATCGCCTGGAGCCCCGGACGTATCCGCTTGGCTATGTCGTGACTTTGAGCGCTCCGTTCGTTCTTGCCGACAAAGTTGACCTGGATATCGGAAACATTGCTGCCCGAACGCAAGAAGTAGTGGCGCACCAGCCCGTTGAAATTATAAGGCGCGGCAGTTCCGATGTACGACTGATAATCGGTGACCTCCGGTACGGTCTTCAGGTATTCTCCCATCTCATGCGTGAGGGCAGCCGTCTGCTCAAGCGCCGCCCCCTCGGGCATGTCGATGATCACCTGCAGCTCGCTCTTGTTATCGAAGGGAAGCATCTTGACAGTAACCATCTTCAACGGCACGAGCAGCACCGAGAGTCCCAGCAGTAAACCAACCAGCCACAGTGCCATCATTCGTTTATTCCGTTTTTCGATCAGGGGCCGAAGCACCCTGCCATAGAAGGCGTGGAGTTTCTGTCCCTCGCCGTCATCTTGAGCATGGCGTACATTTTTCAGCACTTTATAGCCGAGCCAGGGGCTCACGATGAATGCGACGAGGAGCGAGAAGAGCATGGCGGCGGATGCGCCGACCGGGATCGGCCGCATATAGGGCCCCATGAGACCGGAGACGAATGCCATGGGAAGCAGGGCTGCGATGACCGTAAAGGTGGCCAGAATCGTGGGATTGCCTACCTCGTCGACTGCACGCACTGCAATCATAGACGAGGCGCCATGCATTTTAAAATGACGATGAATATTCTCGACCACGACAATCGCATCATCAACAAGAATGCCTATCGAAAAGATCAGCGCAAAAAGTGTGACCCTGTTGAGGGTATATCCGTACAGATAATTGATCAGCAGGGTAAGGGCCAGCGTCACAGGTACGGCCACGGCCACAATCACCGATTCGCGCCATCCCAGCGCCAGGACGATAAGAACGACGACCGCAATTGTAGCTATCATCATGTGTTCCAGCAACTCATCCGATTTATCTTTTGCCGTGTCGCCGTAATTCCGGGTCACCGTGACCTGCACATCCGAGGGCAGGAGCGCCCCGCGCAGGGCCTCTACCTTTTGCAATGCTTCTTTGGCGACGATGCTGGCATTGGCGCCTTTCTTTTTTGCGATGGCTATTGTCACAGCCTCATGCTCGCCGGCGGAAGGAGCGGTAATCCCTTTTCTGGAAGCCGAAGGACCGAGCCCCATGAACACATAATTCGCAGGCTCCTCGGGGCCGTCGCTGATCCGTGCAACATCGCGAAGATAGACAGGCCGTCCGTTGTATGCCGCTACGACTACACTGCCGACCTCATCTGCATTTTTCAGGAAGGCGCCTGTTTCGACAAGCAATTCTTTGTTGCCGCTCGGGAATGAGCCGGAAGGCAGGATGAAATTAGCCTTCTGAAGGCTGCCGAGTATCTGTTGCGACGACATCTGATATGCCTTGAGCCTCGATGGATCGATAGTGATCAAAACCTGCCGGTGCTGTCCGCCGATGAGCGTGAACTCGGAAACATCCTGGTCCTTCTTCAGTTCGCCGGATAGTTCTGCCGCGATGCGACGCAGTTCGTATCCTGAATAGCGGCCGTCTTTGCTCCATAGAGTAAGGGTCAGGATGGGCACATCGTCGATAGATTTAGGCTTTACAAGCGGCTGCGATACGCCGGCGGGGATAATGTCGTAATGCGACATGAGCTTGTTGTAAACCTTGACGATGCTGTCTTCCATGTTCTCCCCGACGTAGAACCTGACGATAGTGAGATTCGAGCCGGGCTTCGCGATGGAATAGACATATTCGACGCCCTTGATCTCCCATAACAACTGCTCCATCGGGCGGGTGACGCGCCCTTCGACCTCTTTAGCTGTAGCCCCCGGATAGCCGACCATGACATCGATCATCGGCACGACAATCTGGGGCTCTTCCTCGCGCGGAGTAACGAGCACGGCAAAGACACCGAGCAGAAGCGAAGCGATGACTATGAGCGGGGTCAGCTTGGAATTGATGAATGCCCTGGCGATCCTGCCTGAAATACCGATTCCGGTCATAAGGTCATCCTTTTTGTTCATCTCTCCGGGGTCCCGGCCTTTTGTTCGGCGATCATGCCCCCGTCTATGGCCTTGTCTGCACCGGATACGATAATCTTGTCTCCGATGTTGAGACCGGAGAGGATTTCGATATTGCCGCCGAAGTGCTTGCCGGTGCGGACGAGACGATACGCGATGATTCCTTTTGAATCTACCGTATAGACGCCGGACAGCTGCCCCTTTTCGACGATTGCGGAAACCGGTACCATGAGTACGTCACGTGTACCGGTCGGTATCCGTACCTTGGCGTAGAGACCGGTCTTGAGGCCCGCACCGGTTACTGTTACTTTTACGATAAATGTCCTTGACATGGGATCTATTGCGGGCACGACTTCCGAAACTTTTCCCTTGGAGGTTTGATTCAGCGCGTCTATGATCACTTCGACGGGAGTCCCTGCCCTGAGTCTTGACGAGAGTTTTTCATCGACCGCAGCTTCTACTAAAAAAGCGGATGTATCTTCGAC
>JBGOVD010000211.1:0-4693 GCA_041477935.1 Dissulfurispiraceae bacterium
CGACCCCATTGCGACCCGACCCCATTGCGACCCGACCCCATTGCGACCCCAGACCCCATTGCCCGACCCCAGACCCCATTGCCCGACCCCTATGCTGTTGGCGTAGCTTATAAAAAACCGACTGCGGCTGTAGATACGAATTCCGATCACTAATTAACGGATTAAAGGGCTGGGGTACTCCCGGCCCTTTGTTTAGCAATAGGGCATGAATGAATTCGAGAGACATAACACCTGACCTATGCTGCTCTTGACATTGCTTTTATCACTCAGTCTACCGATTGGTACTTGTGGTATCATGTAAGCATATTTGGCGGGAGGATTCTTAGGATGGATGTTGATCTCATGGAGCGCCTTTTGAAGAGGACCCTTGCGGGCGGGGGAGATTATGCCGATGTTTTTTTCGAAAGGAGAAACAGCACTGTTATCCAATTTGAAGACGGCAGGATCGAGAAGGCCGTTTCAGGGCTGGTGGCGGGAATAGGCATCCGGCTTGTATGCGGAGGAAAGACCGCATATGCTTACAGCAATGATTTCTCCGAAAAGACACTCGGCGAGATTTCCGACACAGTGCGCATAGCAATGAGTCTGTCCGATACTGGAACTCCAAGGGATATGACTATCAATTTGAAGAAACGTTATCCCCACGTGCGCTTTGACATAAAGCTCCTGCCGTCTGACATCTCCATGCCGCAGAAAATAGGCCTGGTGCGGGAAGCCAACGAAGCGGCCCGGAAGTTCAGCGACGCCGTCAGGCAGGTGAATGTCGTGTACCGCGACACGCTACAGAAGGTAAAAATATATTCTTCAGATGGTTATTACACGGAAGACGAGAGGATTTATACCACGGCTGTGGCCCAGGTGATTGCGATCAAGGATGACAGGATTCAGACCGGCGTTGAGACAGAGGGCGGTTTCATCGGGTTCGAGCTTTTTGAAAAAAGGCCGTTCAGCGATATCGCATATAAAGCTGCGGAAAGGTCGGTGCGGATGCTGGGCGCAAGACGCGCGCCAGGCGGAAGGATGCCGGTTGTAATATCTTCAGAAGCGGGCGGCACGATGATCCATGAGGCGATCGGCCACGGGCTCGAAGCCGATCTGGCGCAAAGGGGTCTTTCGGTCTATTCAGGAAAGCTGGGACAGCAGGTAGCAGCTCCTGTTATTACAGTAATAGACGACGCGACGCTGCCAAACAGGAGAGGGTCCTTTTCATTCGACGATGAGGGAACTCCCTCAAAAAGAAACGTGCTTGTGAGTGAAGGGCTGCTTGAGGGCTATATGTACGACAAATATACGGCTGCTCTCGATGGGACCGTATCGACCGGCAACGGTCGGAGGGAATCTTATGAGAATAAGCCTATTCCGAGGATGACCAACACTTTTATTGCGCCGGGCCGGGATAGGCCGGATGAGGTCATACGGTCGGTTGAGCATGGACTTCTTGTGAAAAAAATGGGCGGCGGACAAGTTAACACCGTTACGGGTGATTTTGTCTTCGACGTCCAGGAGGGATATTTAATCGAGCACGGACAAGTAGGCGATCTTGTCAGAGGCGCCACTCTTGTGGGCAGCGGACCGGAGGTGCTGAAATCGATTGATATGGTTGGATCCGACCTCGGCTTTTCGATCGGAACCTGCGGTAAGGACGCGCAGGGAGTGCCTGTATCGGATGCCATGCCTACATTGAGAATCAGAGAGATAGTTGTCGGCGGAGAGGTAAGGACTTAACATAGACCGCAAGTTGCCGCAAAAAACACACATATTCGCAAGAAAGCAACACTCCCGAGTTTTAACCGGCTGATTTTAAAGTAATTAATGCCAGGTACACTTTTTGCACTTATTCATTTTCTATGATGAGATTGCAGCGTACCATAAAGAAGGAAGTCTTCTTCCACGGGATCGGTCTTCATACCGGGAAGTATTCAACGGTGAAGCTGAAGCCGGCCCCTCGCGATACAGGGATTGTATTTTTTCGCTCCGACAGGGATGCGATTATCAGGGCAGGGCTGAATGCGGTTACAGATACCGCCTTTGCTACCACCCTCGGCTATGACGGCGTCAAGATAAAGACGGTAGAGCATCTGCTTGCCGCGGCCGCCGGTCTTGGTATCGATAACCTTTTTATCGATATCGACGGACCTGAAGTCCCGGTGCTCGACGGCAGTTCTACCGAATTGGTGGGTCTTCTGCTCGAAGCCGGCATTGCGAAGCAGGCCAAGAAGATTTCCTGCCTGAAGATTACAGCCCCTGTGGCTTATGAAGACGCCCATTGCCGGGTAGTTGCTCTTCCTTATAATGGCAGGCGGCTCTCCTACTTCATGAGCTTTAATCATAAGGCATTGGGAAATCAGGATTTTACTATTGATCTCGACGAGATGAACTTTGCCGCTCAGATAGCACCGGCGCGGACCTTTGGCTTTCTCAAGGACATCGAAAGGCTAAGGGCCAATGGGCTTGCGAAGGGCGGATCTCTGGACAACGCTGTCGTTCTCGACGATGAGGGTGTTCTGAATGCCTCGGGGTTACGATTTCCGGATGAGTTTGTCCGTCACAAGATACTGGATGCCGTCGGAGACCTTTCGCTGATCGGCATGCCGATCGAGGGCCATATCGTGATGGAAAAGTCCGGCCACAACGCCAATTTTCATTTCCTGAAAAAACTTCTCACTTCGACCGAATGTTACCAGGTTGTTACCGAAGTTGACCAATTCAGCCGACAAGTATTAAACTATACCTAAATAAAAGATACATCTAAAAAAGAAGAGGGAATACCCACAGTTTGGACCCTCCAGAGGTTTTAACCAAACTGTACTTCGGGTATTCCCCAAGTTCCCTTTTACAGCGAGAGCAATCCTTATTTCTTCTTTGCAGGTTTCTTCGCGGCGGCTTTCTTCGCCGGAGCTGCCTTTTTTGCAGGAGCCTTTTTTGCTGTAGCCATTCTATTCACCCCCTTTCGTCACCACAAAAACATACGCTTTTGTGGAGCTTTTGAGCACCTAAGCTCGTCCAATAAGAGTTATTCTCTTCTCCGCCAGAATGCGTTTCAATCCCGCATCTTTCCTTTTCTTCTGTTTGTATTCCGCTTCTTCGATGACGGTACAATTGATCCGTTTCCCGAATTTCCTTTCGATGTCCCGTAAGCCTATCAGAAGCGCGGGGGTGGAAGGGCCGATTACTACCAGATCGACTGTTGCGGCCTCTTCCCCTACCGCGTAAGGACCGTAGATAAAGGCGAGCTTGACTTCATTGGCGCGCAGGAGGCTTTTCAGCGCCCCGGGCAGTCCAAGAGATTTGGCTATCAGTTCCTTGAGTTCGGAATAAAGCGGAGAGCTCTTGTCTGCCTGGAAATATTTGAGGTTGGCGACTTTTTCACTAATGAGGATGCCCATCTCTTCGAGCTTGTCCAGCTCCCTCTTGACGCCGGAAGGATTCTTCCGGAGGAGTTTCGCTATCTCTCTCACGTAGAACCTTTCCTCCGGGCTGTTCAGCAGGAGGGACAGCACATCAGCGCGAATCGATGATGAGAAAAGACTTTTCAGCATCTTTCATTTCACCTCTGAGTAAAATTATAAATGATAAAATACAATTTGTCAACATAAAAGTTAAAAAAAGATACAATAGTTGTTTTTAAGTGAACATTCTATTTTGCAGAACGATTGTTGATTAAAATGCATCTAGCCTTCAAAGGTCCTGTTATCAGCGATTTGGCAGTGTATGGTGATCTGAAGTGATTCCTCAGTGCACAGTTGTAAAAAGCTGGTCAGTCCCAAATAGGAACGATTGTTGATCAAAAAATGTTTTGACAGTGTGTTGTAAAGTGCGAGGCAGTGATGTAAACTCGCAGAAATTCCCTAATCTGAGACGCGTCGGCGACGTGACGAAAGCCTTACGCGCGAAATATCCGCGCTATGAATGCGTCGAAAGGGCAGCCGGGGATATTAACTAGCGGGTAAAGATGCGCGAGGCGCTGATTGCGCCCTCTCTCAGAACGACTGCGGTTTGCCGGGTAACATCGACGATCGTTGACGGCTGTGTATTCTGCGAGGTGCCGCCGTCGATGATCAGGTCCAAGCGGTCATTGAAGTACTCCGAAATCATCGAGACGTCTCTTGCCGCCGGGAGTCCGGAAATATTGGCGCTTGTTGCCGTGATTGGGAACCCGGATGCGCGGACAAGATCAAGTGCGAAAGATTGTCCGGGGATGCGGACGGCAATTTTATCCGTACAGGTGATATAACTGCTCAGGCCCCTCCGGGCATCGAAGACGAGTGTCAGCGGGCCCGGCCAGAATCTCCGTATCAGGTCGGCAGCCGTCTCGTTTACTGAATTTACCAGAAGAGATAATTGTTCGACACTACCTATTATTATAGGGATGGTTTTTTCATGCGGCCTGTGCTTCAGCTCATAAAGGCGCATTAGAGCCTGCTCATTATCATATTTAGCGCCGAGGCCGTAAAAAGTTTCTGTCGGATAGGCGACGATCCCGCCGCGGCAGATGGATGAGACTGCCTGCTTAATTAGGCGGTCCGTATTTTCAGTAGACAGGTAAAGCGTCGGCATCATTAATTATACAGGACGCGACATCGGACTGGATAACCCGTTGTAAAGTCCGTCGACCGGTTCACGGGAAGGGTCTTGATCTTTTATTTTATCTGTGCAATACTATTCAGCAGAAGTTATGGAAGTTTTTGTTGCG
>JBGOVD010000180.1:0-5141 GCA_041477935.1 Dissulfurispiraceae bacterium
ATTAAGGGAGACTCGTTCAGGGCAGTCTTCAGCGAAGGCGATTCATTGCCCGGCCTTATCGCTGACAAGTACGGCGATTGCCTCGTCCTGCAGTTTCTGACATTCGGCATGGATAAGATGAAAGATATCATCACCCCGATATTCGATGAAATATTTTCTCCCGCAACAATTGTTCTGAGGAACGACAGCCAGAGCAGGACGCTCGAAGGCCTCCCTCTTTGCAAAGAAGTTGTGAAGGGTTCCCTGCCCCCGCTGCCGGTAATACATGAGGGCGATATCGCATTCGAGATCGATCCGCTTGCAGGACAGAAGACCGGATTTTTTCTCGACCAGAGGGAAAACAGGCTGGCACTGGCAAAACTCGTACAAGGGGGAAAAGGCCTCGATCTATTCTGCTATGCGGGCGCGTGGGGATTGCATCTCGCCGGCAAGGGCGCTGATGTCACATTTGTCGATGATTCGGAATCGGCACTAGCGCAGGTTAAATCAAACGCCGCGCGCAACGGGGTCGAAAACAAGTGCGGGTATACTAAGGCTGATGTCTTCTCATTTCTGAAAGAGGAGATCAATGCAGGCAGCCGCTATGACTTCATAGTTCTCGATCCCCCCGCCTTCGTAAAGAGCAGGATGAAGATCAAAGAGGCACTTAAAGGCTACCGCGAAATAAATACACTCGCCATGGAGCTCCTCAGGGAAGGCGGGATTCTCGCAACATCATCCTGTTCTTATCACATAGAGAAGTCGGTCTTCATCGATATGCTGCGCGATTCGGCCAGAGATGTCCGCAAACAGTTCAGGCTAGTCGAATACCGCTCCCAGGGAAAAGATCATCCCGTCCTCCTGTCCGTACCGGAGACGGAATACCTCAAATGCGCATTCCTGAGCCTGACAGTATAAATGCCAAGGAAATAAATACTTCTTTGAAAACCCCAGTATAAACTGGTATTGTTCTTAGAACAATAGACTGCGGGGGTATCAGATGAAAGTCAGTTCCATACCGCTTGAACTCTTGAAGATCTGCAAACGCACAGTCGAAAAACATCATGGAGAACATGGCTTTGGCAAGCTCTCATCGGATATCGAAACATCCGGCAATATAGATGCCCTCGCGCTGATCCCGGAAGCTTCCGCAGTATTGAAAACTAACAACCTCTATTATAAAATCCGGAAATGGTGTTTTATGGCCAGTATCGGTTTTGTCATCCTTTCCGTGCAAATCCCATGGTGGAGCCTTTCGATATTGGTGCTGATATTTATTGCCGACAGAATCCTTGCGTATCGCGAAAAGAAAGGATGGAAGTTCCTGTCTGCCGTACTGTTGAGCCTTGAATTTCTGGTAAATGATTTCTCAGGCTGGGGGTCGGCATATCCTCACGAACGGGCGGAAGCTGCGGGCGTATTAGTGGCCGATCCGAAATCGGCCTGGCTGGATTATTATTTGCCTAAGCGCGCACAAATGGACCCTTCGCAACTGAAAACCTTCGAGCCGTCAATGCCGCCGAAATAGCAGCTAAATACGACCTCACCAGGAGCGTTACGCGATTCGGTGGAACGATAAGTTATGCGGCCTTCTAGGGCCTTATCTCAACAATCGTACCATTTGGTGCTAACTTGTCAATCTCCTCTATTTCTTCGTCTGTAACGGCAATACACCCTTTAGTCCAGTCAATCTCTGTGTGAAGATCACCGACCCATGAGAAACCATTCTTAATGCCGTGGATCATGATGTCTCCGCCCGTGGAAACCCCAAGTTCTTTTGCCCGCTTTTTATCTTTCTCGTTTGGATAGGAAATATGAAGAGACAGGTGATAACGGCTGTCCTTGTTTCTTGAATCGATAACGTAGGTTCCCTCCGGGGTTTTGTTATCGCCTTGCCTTTCTTTTGGACCGTCCGGGTTCCCCCCCAAGGCTATTTTGTAGGTCTTGAGCACCTTGCCCTTTGACAGCAACGTCAATCGTCGTTCTTTCTTTTCTATCAGAATCTTATCTGCCGGTACCTTCAGAATTGCAAAAACCTCTTTTTGCAGTGAAATAATCTCATTCTCTTTGCTCTTGACCTCTTGATCAAGCGCTTCAGTCTTTTTTTGCAGTGTACGAATCTCATTCCCCTTGCTTTTAACCTCTTGCTGGAGAGATTCAATCTGCGCTTGCTGCGTGGCAATCGTCTTATCCTTGATAATGACATTATTGATATTAAATATCATCATCTCACTGTCCTTCCTGTACCCACTCGCCGGGTAATCCCTTATGAGTTTCTGAAAACATTCCAGGGATTTCTGATAATCTTTTTGCTCATTCCCGGGATACGCATAAATAATCCCCATCTCAAAAAGAACCCTGTCTCCCGCTGTGGGATATTTTTCACTAATCTGCCCATATTTGCTCAGAGAGGCCTTGTAGTTTCCCTGGTTGAAAAGATCATTCGCTTCTTTCAAGGTTGACTCGGCCTGCCCCCCCTCATTAAGGTGACTGCATCCGCATAATAGAATTGGAGTTATTATGATGCAGAGAAAGAAAAAGTAAAGATGCCCACTTATCCTGCTTTGCTTTTTATCCATATATGCCTTCGTGTTCGTCAATAATATGTTTGATGATCGCCGAATCATTCCTCTTCCTGATATATCCAAAACATCTACCATATTATAAGTCAAATTCTGCAATGTTTTCATTATTACCTTGAAAACATCACACCCAAAACAAGCGCCTTTCATCCCGCAATCAAATGAGAAAATTATTGTCCGTGCGATTATGCGAAAAAAGGAAGTGGCATGGTCTTAAATCCCTGCCACTTCCTTTCCGGAGCACTAAAGGCAAAGTAAACAGCTCCCCATAAAATTTACTTACTTTTTCATTGATTTCTGGAACATGGCGTCAGTCTTCTTCGCCTTTTCATCAGCCATCTGCGCCTTTTCATCTGCGAGCTTCGCCTTTTCATCTGCGAGCTTCGCCCTTTCATCTGCCATCTTTACAGCATTTTCGGCGCGGTTTGCGGCAGCCTCTGCCTTTAACGTCGCCGCATCAGCTGACGCCTTGGCTGCCTGCGCATCCTGCGCTGCCTGATCAGCTTTCGCCTTAGTCATCATTTGCTGCGACTGAACGCTCTCGAGGTCGCCTTTTGTTGCACAGCCCACCACAGTCAAAGCAAGAACAAACATCATTGAGATCACCAAAAGACTCTTCTTCATCGTCGAATCACCTCCTTTCAGTTCGGGTTGCTTTATTTTTACGCGGTACTTCAACAAGCTATGCGGCTTGAACGTGCAGGAAAGACGGGATTGACTATCTCTTCCTGACAGGTTCAATCAGCATACCATCTATTTCCAGATCAATCTTCAAACGTTTGATTGCATCTTTGGCCTCTCTGACATCATTGAAAGGGCCGGCGATAACACGGTAACTACCGTTCTTTGATAACATCCTTGCCGGGATTTGTGGACCCTGGTGGTTGATAATGGCGGCAAGTCTCAAAGCATCAATCTCGTCAGGCAAGTCAGCCGCCAAAACAGACCACGCATCGGTTTTCAGTTCCGGTATTTCCGGTCTGCCATATAATTCGCGGGGGTGTTTGAATTCTATGGGTTTCACAACCTCTTTTCCACTTCCTTGCCTTATCTCGAATATGGGGACAGGAATTCCACGGGCCTCGGCCATTGCTTTCTTGACTTTGCTCCAGTCAAGTGTGCGCCCCGATTCCTTTTCAATATTTCTCAATTTTGCATATATCCTATCGAACTCAACAGCGTCCAGGTTTTCCGGAGCTGCATGAACTTCCATGTAAACTACTCCATTAGATTGACCCAGGAGATATGGCTGGTTAACGATACTTACAGGTGTTTTAAGCGGAGTCTTCTCATAGAGTTTCTTCACGTCTTCCGGATAGAGTCTTATGCAGCCATTGGTTGCCCTAAGTCCAATGCTGGCCGGTTTATTAGTGCCATGCATCAAATACGTCGACTTACTTAGATATAGCGCATATTCTCCCAAGGGATTTTCAGGACCCGGCGGAACTGCAGCGGGCAGAGGATCTCCTTTTTTCAGATGATCCCTGGCAATTGAGGCTGGCACATGCCAGGTCGGCCGGGGCACCTTGCGCTCCACATACATTTGACCTGTGGGCGAAGGTCGCTCTTCGGTGCCGACACCGACCGGGTAGGTCAACACCGCCAGTAAGTCACTATCTCGCTTAAATTGAAAAAGCCTCATTGCGGCTAAGTTGATCACGATGCCTTTTCTGGGAGCGTCCGGCAGGATAAAACTCAGAGGCAACATGATACGTTTTCCGGCCTCAGGCACCCACATATCTATTCCCGGGTTAGCCGCACTGACTGCATTGATTCCCAGGCTGAAGTGCCTTGCAATATCCGGTAGCGTATCCCCCTTTTCAAGACTGATGAACGCCAGCCGGCCAATGACATCATCTCCTTTCGCAACTGAAGACTCAATGGGCTGGTATTCCTCATGAACGATTCTCGTTGTAGCACATCCATAGAGAGACAAGATGACTATAAAAAAGACTATAAGACGAAGCCTATTGGATAAGAGTGACAGGTCAATGATTCGGCACATGGGTCAAACAAGGTCCTTTTTTAATTCAGAAATATTTAATGTTTAAAGAGCAAACTCGGCCAATCCTTATGCTGTTTAAGCATAAGTTCGGTTTATTAAAATTAAATGAAATATTTATGAAGATATCTTCATTTGAAACTCGACGTACAGCATATAAAAGAACAAACCAAAGATGTATAAGATTGCAGCGTGCTCCGCTTCCTGAAAATCACGACTTTTCCAGTCGTTAATACGGCGAGTCCGATCCAAGCCGCGGTGGGCCACCGCATTCGCACTCCGGGCAGATATTTACAGAGAACTATTGCAACCACTGTCCACAGGACCGCAGCTTCAAGGCTGTGGGTGTAGGGCATGTAGTAAAGATCCAGAGGGTTCGGGTATCGATTGCCGTCACTGCGTTAGCGTTCTCAAGGCCGACGAACATTCGCTGCTTTGCTTACACCTTGCAGAACGCTAGCAGGTCCGCATTTATCTGGTCCTTATGCGTCGTGCACATGCCGTGCGGCGCGCCCTTGTAAACCTTGAGCGCAGCGTTCTTGACGATCTTGGACGAGAGAAAGGCTGAGTCGGAGATC
>JBGOVD010000041.1:0-9479 GCA_041477935.1 Dissulfurispiraceae bacterium
CCAAACCATTTGTAAAATTTGACAGCGCGGTCAGGGAAGCCGGTACAGGCATAGATTCCGCTATGTCCGTAAACTATGACTGGACGAGATCAGGCTTTATAGAAAGTTTTTCTAATGATCCTTCATCAAAATTCAGTAAGCTTATTATTCAAGTCGGCGACAAATACAGTTGGTCGATGCAAAGCCCGCCTATCTATCTGGATATTAAAAGGACTCAATCTGCACTCAGCGAGCTGAATAATGCTTTCACAGAATATGCAGATTTACTTGTAAAACTGTCCGGTGGGGAATTGATCAAAACCGATACATTTGATCAGTTAGCAAAGGACCTGAATAAAAATGCATCGGATGCAGCAAAAGCTGTACAGGTTTCCGCCACTCCGACTGAACTGGCTTTGTTTTCGACAGCAGCTTCTGAAGCGGCACGACTTTATATTGAGACCAAAAGGCAGGGTCATCTTATAGATGCTTTAGAGAAGAATCAGGAGAACGTTCAAAAGTATTCTGATCTCTGCATTGAACTTATTCACATAATCAGGGGAAATATTAAAACCTACTATGTTGAGAAATATGATCCAATCGCGACCGCTTGGAATTCCACAACCGGGGAAAAAAGGCGCACCCAAACAGAAGCCATGTTGACTTTGAATGAACGGTTCACAAATGCCTTGGGGGTATTGCAAGAGTTGGAAGTCACCTACGGCGCCATCCCGAAAGCCCACGCCGACTTGTCGAAAGCAATTAAAGATAACAAGTTGGATCTTCAAGGCATTCAACAATTATATTCCTCAGGCGCGCGACTTCAAAGACTATACTCCGAATTGAAGAAAGCGAATCCGGATAAAGCAAACTAGTTTTCAAAGGAGGCCTTAATATGACAATTTCCGAGAAGAATGAATTGTTGGACACTTTAAGCATCCGCTATAATCGTGTGAATTACCTTAAAATTCTTGCCGGGGAAAAAAAGAGCAGTCCTGATGTAATTAAACAAATTGAACAAAGAAAGAACAGACTGAAAACGAAAATAGATATGTTGTTGCAAGATTTATATTTGAATTGGATTGGTGACGCGGCACAACTGAAGAATAGCCTCGACAGCAAAAATAAAGAAGTGACTCAATGTATAGCAGACATTGAAAAAGATATCCATATCGCCCAAAACATTGTGAAGGTATTAGGTTATGTGGATGATGTAATAAACATTGCAGCGGGCTTGATCCCGTAACAATTGCACCGGGTCTCTGCGAATTATCTTACATATCTTATTTGCCGATCAATCCTTAAAGGATAGGGGCAGTCTGGCATGCGTGCAGAGCAGCAACCCCTGTTTTTCAGCGACCATTTAGAGATATACTAACAGAAAGGATTGACACAGGAGCCCGCGTCAATTTAATTGTTCCTAATATTAAAGGTTGGATAATTTTATCGGCCATTCCGACCGTCGGGGAGAAGCGTGACTACTATATTGAAATCTTCAAAAATGGACAACATTTGTTATGAGATCCGCGGACCACTTCTAAAAGAGGCAAACCGACTTGAAGAAGAGGGGTACAGTATAATCAAACTGAACACCGGCAACCCTCCTGCATTCGGCATCAATGCGCCTGATGAGATCATACATGATGTAATTCACAATGTCCGCTCTGCGCAGGCGTATGGAGATTCAAAAGGACTTTTTGCTGCGCGTAAAGCCATTATGCAGCAGTGTCAACTCAAAGGAATTGACGGCGTACAGCTTGAAGATATATATGTAGGCAATGGCGTCAGCGAAATGATCATGATGTCCATGCAGGGACTGCTTAATGATGGGGATGAAATGCTTGTTCCCTCTCCGGATTATCCGCTATGGACTGCGGCTGTGAGCCTCGCCGGCGGCACAGCGATCCATTATATCTGCGATGAAGCCTCTGACTGGTATCCTGACCTGAAGGACATTGAATCAAAAATCACCGCAAAAACAAGAGGCATTGTTGTCATCAATCCCAATAACCCGACAGGAGCAGTCTATCCCGCTGAGATTTTGCAGGGAATTGTAAAGATGGCAGAGAAACATAATCTAATCATTTTTACCGATGAAATTTACGATCAGATTCTGTATGATGATGCAAAGCATATTCCGCTTGCGACACTTTCCAGGGATATTTTATTTGTCACATTTAACGGCTTGTCAAAATCACACCGTATTCCGGGACTGAGAGCGGGATGGATGATCGTCAGCGGGAATAAGAGTCTGGCTAAAGATTATATATCCAATGGTCTCGACATTTTGGCAAATATGAGACTGTGCGGAAATATGGTTGCGCAGTTTACTATTCAGACCGCACTCTGCGGTTATCAGAGTCTGGTGGAATTGGTATCGCCGGGCGGCAGATTATATGAACAGAGAAATGCTGCGTTTGAAGCGTTTAATGCGATCCCGGGTATTTCCTGTGTAAAACCGAAGGCTGCCATTTACCTTTTCCCGAAAATTGATATTAAAAAATACAATATCCATGATGATCAGCAATTTTTATTGGACTTCTTATTGCAAAAAAAGGTTTTAATGGTGCAGGGCACGGGCTTCAATTGGCGTGAGCCGGATCACTTTCGCGTGGTTTTTTTACCGACGGTAGATGAAATCAGGATTGTGGCAGTTCGGATGACTGATTTTTTAAAAAATTATCGCCAAAGTGATTGAGGCTTTGTAACTCTATGGAACCTTTTTTCCTGAAAGCTAAAACAATATCCGACGCCTGGTTTCAGCTTATTTACAATATATTCGATCATTCCTATACCCAGAATATACAGAGGGGATCTTTCGAAAAAGAGCAATACCGGCTTCAATATCCGGGAATTGCGGTATATATTGAACATCCCGCCGAAGATATGGTGCCGATAATTCCGCCGGCCCTCGGGATTCCTTCGCCGACTACTATGGAATATATTGAAGACTATTTTGCGAACTATCTGATGGACCCGGATATTTCAGAAAACGAGACCTACAGATACTCCAGCAGGATCCACAATCCGATGCCTAAGGGAGGCACCCAACTCCAAAGGGCGATCGATATGCTTAAGGAGACCCCCCTCACCAATCAGGCGGTAGTGGAGATAGGCACTCCGGAGGATTATGATGTCTGCTACGGAAAAGACGAGAAGCTGGACCCGCCATGTCTCAGGCTTCTGGACTTCAAGGCAATTCCTTATGAAAATAACATGCGTCTGACGGTGACGGCCTATTTCCGGTCATGGGACCTGTGGGCCGGCTTCCCTTCCAATCTCGGCGGCCTGGAATTGCTGAAGCAATATGTTGCCGATGAAACGGGGTTGGCAAATGGGCCGATGTATGCATACAGTGCAGGAGCGCATATCTATGGATATCAGGAAGAACTGGCAAAGATAAGGACATTGCGACGCTAGGATGCCCTTTGCCGCCGAAACAGGCAAGATGGAATGTATTCTCAGACCTTTAATTCTTCCCCGAAACTTGCCTTATACCTCTGCCTGAATGCGTCCAATGTAAAGTGGTGCTCCTGTGTACCGTATTTTTCTATCGCGTAGGTTGCAGCGACTGCGCCAATCTTTGCGGCTGTTTCGATGTCTTTTCCAGTCACGAGTCCTTTGAGAAGGCCCGCCCTGTAGGCGTCACCTGCTCCTGTCGGATCGGCTACTTCTCCTGCCTTCGCCGGCGAGACTGCTATGTCGCCATTGGCGGTACTGATGAGGGAGCCTTTCTCTCCGAGGGTTGTGATAATGGTCTTTGTGAGTCCGAGCAATTCCTTCTTGGCTTTGCCGGTCATCTTAGAGATCAGTTCCAGCTCATAATCATTCGATATCAGCATGGACGATCCGCCGATCCATTCTGTAAGGTCCTTGCCGTTCCAGGCGGTCAGTGACTGTCCGGGATCGCAGATGCAGTCGATTCCATTGGTTTTATAGTATTTCGCATACTCCATCATATCGCCGAGGTTCCCCGGTGCAATCAGTCCGATTGCTTTATTATCCCCGGCCGGGAATGAATATTCCGACTTGTGCTTCATTGCGCCGGGGTTGAATCCTGTAATCTGGTTGTCGGCCTTATCGGTGGTGATGTATGCGCCTGCGGTGAATTCTTCCTGGATGATCTTGATACCTTCGGTGCCTATGTTGTTGATTTCGAGCCATTGGAAATAGTTCGCGTGGTCCTTGCCGATGGTTGCCACTATTGTCGGTTTCTCGCCCAGGAGTCTCAGCGAATACGCGATATTGCCCGCTGTGCCCCCGTATTTTTCCTGCAGGCCGTTTACGGTGAAACAGACATTGAGGATATGTATCTTGTCCGGCAGGATATGGTCCGAAAAAAAGCCGGGGAAATCCATGATGCGGTCATAAGCCATCGAGCCCGAAATGTAAATATTCATTCTGAATTCGTCTCCTTTAAATGTTCTGTTATTGTCGCCGATATTTTTGTATTGAATCCCTTTATTTTAGCGATCTCTTCAGGCGCGGCCTTCCTTATGTTTTCTATGCTTCCGAAATGCCTCAGGAGTTCGAGCCTTCTCTTTTTTCCAATGCCCGGGATCTTTTCAAGGAGCGACTCGGTAAATCTTTTGTCGCGCAGCTTGCGGTGAAAGGTAATGACAAAGCGATGGACCTCGTCCCGAACTTTTTTCAGCAGTAATGATGATCTATTTCGGTCTTCGAGGTCAACAATGCCGCCGTCCACCAGAAAGGCTCGGTCCGGTTTTTTTGCCACGCTGAGAATATCCGTGTCGATGCCCGAATCCCTCAGTGCCTTGCGCGCGATTTCAAGCTGACCGGTCCCGCCGTCGATAACGATGAGGTCCGGAACGTTCCCACCGAGGTTTCTGAATGCCCTCACAATTGTCTCGTACATCATTGAATAGTCGTCCATGCCTTCGACCCACTTGATCCGCACATGCCGGTAATGCTCTTTCCTGAATTCTCCGCGTTCCCACCAGATCAGGGCGCCGACCGATTCACTTCCGAACAGGGTCGATACATCGAAGGCCCCGATCGAGCGGGGCTGTTTCCGAAGATTGAATCGTGCCGCCATTTCGTCCATGAATTCCTCTTTGTGGGCTTGTCTTTTTGCCCCGAAGTGGAGGCGGGCATTCTCGTTCGCCATTTCGAGCAGTTCGAGCTTCTTGCCTTCGAGAGGTATTTCGAACATGACCCGCAGCTCTTTCCTGCTTTTAAGCCATGTGCGAAGCGACGCTTTATCGGCAGGCATGGTATTCAGCAGGATAGTCGCAGCAGGGAGGATCTCTTTAGAATAGAAGAGTTCTATGAAGCTCCTCATGATCTCGGCATCGTCCGAATTGAGCTGGTCATCGATGAAGAAGTCCTTTGCGCCGATCATCATGCCGTTCCTGATGAATAGTATATTTATCGACGCATCCCCGCTGCCGTCACTCCTGTCTTTGAAAAAACCTATTATATCAAGGTCGCCGAGTTCAGGGGCAATGATCTTTTGTGACTCGAAAGCCTTCCGCAGCCGTCCGATGCTATCCCTTGCCTGAGCAGCTTCTTCATAACGCATCTCTGCGGAATAGCGCCGCATCTTCTTTTCGAGACGTTCAAGAAGGCCCCTCTTCTCTCCCTTGAGGAAGAGTATAATGTCATGCACTATCTTCATGTATTCTTTCGCGCCGATCTTCCGCGCGCACGGGGCATAACAGCGCTTCATCTGATACTGGATGCAGGGTTTCATGGGCTTGTCGAGGAGGTGGCTGCAGGTCCTGATAAGAAAGTTTCTTCGAATGAATCCGAGTGCCTCCCACATGGCCTGCGCCGGGATGTACGGTCCAAAATAAAGATTACCGTCCTTCGCAATCTTCCGCACAACCTCGACCCGCGGCCACTCTTCCGTCACGGTAACCTTAAGGTATGGATAATTCTTGTCGTCCCTGAGGACTATATTGAACTTGGGCTTATACTGCTTGATGAGGTTGGCTTCCAGTATCCATGCCTCAAGCTCGTTGCCCGTTACGATGTAAGAGAAGTCCCTGATCTCGCCGACCATCGAGGCCTTACGCGCGTCCAACCTGGATGATCCCTGGAAATAGCTCCGCAGCCGGTTCTTCAGGTTCTTGGCCTTGCCGACATAGATTACCCTGTCGCCGGAGGTCTTGAAAAGATATACCCCCGGTTTTGCAGGCACTTGCGAGAGATCGATACTCATATCATAAATATAACACACAGCGATTACATGACCTCATCCGGCCGTTCCGTGCAACTGCTATCTGTTATAATAAGAAATGCGTCTTCCAGGGTGGTTCAAGGTCACGGTCCTCTTCCTCTTCATGATTGCAATAGGAGGCGCTGGAGGGTATTTCTATTCGCTCTTTTCGGATCTCCCCGACGTTCAACAGCTCGAAAGCTACACTCCTCTGGAATCATCGATAGTCTATTCATCCGACGGGAAGGTCCTCGCGGAATTCTATCTCGAAAGACGGACCTATATCCCCGCATACAAGATACCTCTTAAGGTAAAGCAGGCCTTTGTCGCTATCGAAGACCAGCGCTTTTACTCTCACCACGGCGTCGATTTCCTCGGGATACTGCGTGCCGTGTATAAGGACATCAGGGCAAAGGGTGTTGTAGAGGGAGGAAGCACGATCACGCAGCAGCTCGCTAAAATGGTCTTCCTGAAACCCGAGAAGAGCATAAAACGTAAGATCAAAGAGGCGATAATCGCGTCCCGTCTGGAGAAGCTGTACACGAAGGATGAGATACTCGGGATGTACCTAAACCAGACCTATTTCGGGACGAGGGCCTACGGGATCGACGCAGCGGCCCGAACCTATTTCGGCAAGCCGGTCGATGAATTGTCTGTCGGCGAGATCGCCATGATTGCAGGCCTGCAAAAGGCCCCCTCGTCATATTCTCCGTTCAGGAAACCGGAGAAGGCCAGAACGAGAAGGAATCTCGTTCTGAAGAATATGCTCGACAACGGCTTCATTACTGTGCAAGATTACGATACGGCTAAGGCAGAGACATTGCCACCCAAGCCCTTCTTCCGAAAATTCGAAGCGCCCTATTTCGTGGAGACTTTAAGGCAGCAGTTAGAAGAGCTCTACCCCGACCTCTATACTGCGGGGATGAAGATCAATTCTACTATAGATTTCACTATGCAGAAGGTTGCGGAAGAAGCTGTATCCAATGGCATCAAGTCACTGGATCAGCGGGTGAAACGGGGTGTTCAGGCCGCCCTGATCGCTATCGATCTCAGGAATGGCCATATAAAGGCGCTCGTCGGCGGCACTGACTTCTGGGAGACCCAATTCAACAGGGTGACTATGGCGGTGAGGCAGCCGGGTTCTGCGTTCAAACCCTTTGTTTACGCCACTGCACTCGAAACAGGCATGACGGCCGATAGCCAGATTCTTGATGGACCGGTGTCGTTTCCGGGGGGCGTACCCGGCAAGGCCTGGGCGCCTAAGAACTATGATGGTAAATACCACGGATACGTCCCCCTGACGACGGCCATCGCACTTTCACTGAACACGGCAACGGTCAGGCTCGCCAACCAGGTCGGCATCAAGAAAGTCATCGAAGTTGCCGAAAGGTGCGGGATCAAAAGCAGAATAGCTCCGTATCTTTCGGCAGCCCTCGGCGCTGCCGATGTTACTCCGATGGAGATCACCTCCGCATACATGACCTTCGCAACTGGTAAGAGAATCCAGCCGATTTACTATGACAAGATCCTGAGCCGCGATGGTTTTGTGCTCGATGAGGAAGATGCCGCTTCGGAGGATGTTTTTTCGGAGGAGACAACGGCACAGATGAAGAACCTCCTCAGGGGCGTGGTCGAGCACGGAACTGCGATGAAGGCTAAGGAGATACCGAGAATGGTTTATGGAAAGACAGGCACGACAAATGATTTTTCGGATGCCTGGTTCATCGGCTTCGACGAGTCGCTCGTCGTCGGCGTCTGGGTCGGCAGGGATAATCATGTCCCAATAGGTAATAAAGAGACCGGCGCGAGGGCGGCATTGCCGATCTGGATGGAATTCATGCAAAAGATCGACAAGTACTCGGGTTATAAATAAATTGCATGATGGAATAGAATGGGGGAAGGCGGTTTTTGTCAAAAGAGCCTGGGTTATTCGGTTCGCTGCTATCCCCATAAAAATACATCATTGTTATCGAGAATTACCGATCAAAAGACTACCCAATGACTAATCTCTTTTGATAAAAACCGCCTTCCCCCGTTCTATGGCAAAAATGAATAAAAAAGCGCATCCTCGAAAAGACCTTCCCCTCATGGCCATTTATGATAAGCTCTATTCATTTTATGGTCCCCAGCATTGGTGGCCCGGCGATACACCTTTCGAAGTCGCTGTCGGAGCGATCCTGACGCAGAACACCAACTGGAGCAACGTCGAAAAAGCCATCGGCAACCTTAAAGAGCATAAAATGCTCGACGCCAGGGTCATCCATCAGATGCCGATTGATCAGCTTGCATCCATCATCCGGCCCTCCGGCTATTACAACATCAAGGCACAGAGACTGAGGGCCTTCATCGATTATCTTGTCGGCAGCTACGGCGGCAGTATGGCGCGAATGAAAAAAGGCGGGACGGAAAAACTCAGGAATGAGCTTCTTGCCGTCAACGGGATCGGGCAGGAAACAGCCGATTCGATCCTCCTCTACCCCCTCGGCAAACCTGTCTTCGTCATCGACGCATACACGAAAAGAGTATTATTACGGCACGGCCTCATGGACATGAACGCATCTTATGAAGAATGCCGGCAACTCTTTCATGTTGAACTCGATGAAGACGTCCGGCTTTTTAATGAGTATCACGCGCTGTTGGTCATGGTGGGAAAGGAATACTGCAGACCGATGCAACGGTGTGCGGGGTGTCCATTGTCGGCAGTTTAGTTAGCCCGCATCATTCATAAACATTGGGAGTGCTGCCCCTTTCAATTGTCGCACGTTTCTCTTACCATCTTCAGAAACTGTCCTGCTGTGAAGGGTTTGGAGAGGTAATTTTTTTCCTGTCCGTCGCCCCCTTTGGAATCCAGGATTTTGTCGTGATACCCGCTGATGAAAATAGATTTGAGTCCGGGTTTGATTGCCCGGGCCTTTTGGCACAGCGTCAGGCCGTCCATCTTCGGCATTATGATATCGGTGATCAGAAGATGTATAGCGTCGCGATGTTGCTGCAGTTCTCTTAACGCCTGTTCACCGTCAATGGCCTCAATGACTCTGTATCCCGTCTGTTCGAGGATTTCTCTCATAATCTGTCTGACCGCTCCTTCGTCCTCAACCAGCAATATAGTCTCCGAGGCATTTCGGGAAGATTGCGGCACCGGCGGTTCCAGCTGATAAATTTCCTTCCTGCTTTCGGACAGGGGCAAATATATGTTGAATGCCGTCCCTTCTCCGGGAAAACTCTCGACATCGATGTACCCCCCATGCTGCTTTATGGTGCCGTATACCATCGACAGGCCAAGTCCGGTCCCCTTTCCGACTTCCTTTGTTGTAAAAAA
>JBGOVD010000187.1:0-4985 GCA_041477935.1 Dissulfurispiraceae bacterium
CAGTATGATTTTCATATTGTAAGGGTTCCTGATGCCCAGGCCGGAGCCTATCGGGGCTCCCAGCGGCATCACCGCGGCAGCGCCTGCGTCTTCGAGCCTTTTCGCCATGATCGGATCGTCATTAGTATAAGGAAAGACTATAAAACCCTCTTTCGCGAGTATTTCCGTAGCCTTCAATAGTCCGATGGTATCAGGGAACAGGGTCCTTTCGTCCCCTATTACTTCAAGCTTGATCATATCGGACACGCCGGATTCCCTTGCCAGGCGCGAATATCTCAAAGCGTCTTCCACGTTATAACACCCGGCCGTATTGGGAAGGATCTTGTATTTCACCGGATCAATAAAATCGAGGAGATTCGGCGAGTTTCTGTCGGTGATGTTCACTCTCCTGACGGCAACAGTGACGACATCGGCTCCGGATGCCTCTATGACCCTTGCCGTCTCTTCGAAGTCCTTGTACTTGCCGGTACCTATCCAGAACCGTGACTTAAACTCGATGCCTCTTATTATCAATTTGTCTTCCAGCATACTCCTCCATCACGCATGAAATTACATTCCCGGCCTGCTGCTTACCCGCCGCCTACAAAATTTACAATCTCGATATTATCGCTTTCCATTATAGGATGCGTATCGTAATCGGCCTTCCTGATTATCTTCAGATTCACCTCGACGGCTACCCTGCCCGGCAGGATATTAAGCTCTTCCAGCAGCCCAGAGACTGTCCTTCGGTCAGTCCGTCGTTCTTCGCCGTTAATCCTGATTTTCACATGATCTCCAAACAATAAAAAAACCCTATCCTGGATGGAATAGGGTCATATCTGCTATCCCGTTTCCTCCGCCGGAATTATCCGGATCAGGTTCAGGGGTCTTTCCCGTTACAGGAAACTCTCAGGTTCAAACCTCCCCCAGGGTTGCTTAAATATATAATAATGGATTTGAAGTTGTCAATTAAGCTTCGGAAGTCTGAAACAGCCTGGCTCGTAAGATACTTCGATGGTGCACATATTGTCATCCGTCACCTTCATGGTAACCTCTCCGCCATGAGATCTGACGATATACCTGGCTATATACAACCCGAGCCCTTTACCCTCAATGCTCTGGGAGAGGGCATTTTCTCCCCTGAAGAAGGGTTCGAAAAAGTTTTTTATCTCATCCTGGTTTATCCTCTTGCAGGCATTTGAGACAGTAAGTACCATGCGAGGGCCCGCTTTTGAGAGACCGACCCTTATAGTTCCACCTTCCGGTGTGTACTTTACGGCGTTGTCAAAGATATTTTCGTAAGCGCGTCTCATGAGGGTATCATCACAGCTGCATACAACTTCCGTGAGTCCGGAAGCGTCGATGGCTATCTTCTTTGAAACAATCTCCTGTTTGCGCAATTCCAGCATTTCATTTATGATCTGTTTTAGGTTCGTCTCTTTCATGACCAGGTCAAGCGGTCTGAACTTGGAAGAAGCAAGCATGTAAAGATCATTAAGCATGCTGATAATGCGGTCGACCTCCTTGAGGCCGAGGCGCAGAGTCTCCCTGTATTCGTCCAGGCCCCTATCCTTCCTCAGGGTCACCTCGAGATTGCCTTTGAGAGAAGCAAGCGGCGAGCGGAGTTCATGCGTCACATTCGAGGAAAAGTTTTCCTGGAATGTGAAGACGGCGGCAATAGGCTTCATCGCCTGATTCACCAGGTACCTGCTGACAAAAAAAGATACTACCAGCATGATCGGAAGCATCAATAGCACCAGGTTCACAAAATTCTTTTCATAGTCGATCATTGCTGTAAGAGGCATTGCCACCCTGCAGACGTACTGCTTATCGACCGGGATATATGAGACCAGATAACTCGCTCCTTTATATCTTACAGTCTCGTATTCCTGCTTCCCTGCAAACGCTTTGGCAACGAGATCCCGGTTCATGGGAAGATTGAAATCCCGAAACCCGTATGTGCCGGATACAGTTAGTCCTGAAGCGTCAATAACCTGGAAAACTTCATGTTCCCTCATTGTCTCCAACGTTTTGAAGTCACCGCTCCTGATATGAGGCAGGTATTCGTCATTAGCGTCATGGGTTAAATGATTTTTGAGGCTGTTTATAAGTCCGCGATTGAGAGTGCTGAAGGTGATGACAAGGACAAGGGCGTTAAATATGATAATGATCGAAGTAAAGATGACCGTTAATTTTTTCTGCGTCGGTTTTATCATTAAAACCTGTCCCCGGTGACATAATATATCAGAGTGTCAGCTATCACACTACAGGGTTCTGATGAATTCACGATAAACTTTTGATTAAATTTTCTTCATAGAGAAGGTATTCTTATTCACTGTCCATGTCGATAGTATATCCGACACCCCTGACACTCCGAATGATTTCCGGACTTAAGGTATGGCCGAGCTTTTCTCTCAGCGTCTTGATGTGGACATCGACCACATTTGTGGACGGATTGTAATCGTATCCCCAGACATTCTCCAGGATTTGAGTACGGGAAACGATTCTGCCCTTGTTCCTCAAGAGGTACTGAAGAATCGCATATTCCTTGGGACTGAGAATAACCTCCTTATCGGCCACAAACGCTTTATGAGCAAGAACATCGAGTCGCAGGTCGGCCCACGCCAGTTCGGATATCGAATCTTTCTTCCTTCTGAGGAGTGCCCTCACCCTTGCAAGGAACTCGTCAAAAGAGAAAGGCTTGGTCAGATAATCGTCGGCGCCGCTGTCGAGGGCCTGTACCTTGTCGCCCACCGACTCACGCGCCGTAAGCATCATGACCGGAGTCTGAATGCCGTCAGCACGTATCTTTTTGCATATCTCTATGCCGTTCATACCAGGCAGCATTATATCCAGGATAATCAGGTCGTACTGATTGGTTGCAAAATAATTGAGGGCTTCTAACCCGCTGACCTCGTGATCTACCGTATAATGCTCTTCCTCAAGACCCTTCTTAACAAAATTCGCAACTCCCTTTTCATCTTCGACCAGAAGTATTCTCATAGTGCCTGGTTCTTTCCCTTATTCATCAGTATTTATTTATAAAAAGGCATTCGTTTCCATGCCTTGCGCCTCCGCCAAGGTTACTCGGCAGATCATTTCCTGGCTTCAGCGACCCGTACCTTTCTACCCTTCACAACCATATCGTTAAGTGATCCGATTATACTGTCCGCAAATTCTTCAGGCACCTCTACAAAGGTGAACTTGTCAAGGACGCGCACGTTTACGATCTTCCTTTGCGGTATGTTCGCTTCAGCAGCGATGGAATTGACGATATCAGTCACATTAATTTTGTCCATGCGGCCTATAGTCATAAAGAGCCGGACCCTGCCGCCTGTCCTCTCTTCGCGCTCCCGGTCACGGGACGGCATTTCGCCCGGCAGCTCTCCGTAAGCCGCAAAAAGGGCGGCAGCGGCAATATCTTCGAAGCTGTATCGCCCCGAAAGGTCCTTGATGATACCGGCATATGCTGCATGCTTGTTAGCGTCTATCACTACCGACAAGGAGGATTCGATATTCTTCATCTGCGCAGCTACGGCTTCTTTTTGGGACGGCAGCTTCTCCCTGCCGATGACTGTCTGTGCCTTCCTTTCGATCTGTCTCAAAAATGTATATTCACGTGGTGTCACAAGAGTTATGGCAATTCCGGATTTACCCGCCCGGCCCGTCCTGCCGATCCTGTGGATATAATTATCGGGGTTTTGCGGAATGCTGAAATTGAAAACATGAGTCACATTCTGGATATCGAGACCGCGCGCAGCAACATCCGTTGCAACCAGGATTTCTATCTCCCCTTTTCTGAATTTACCCATTACCTCTTCCCGACGGGCCTGGGAAAAGTCCCCATGCAACGCATCAGCATTGTACCCCATATGCTGGAGTTTCTGGCTTACATCGTCGACATCTCTCTTGGTGTGACAAAAAACAATGGCGAGAGATGGGTCTTCCACGTCCAGCAGCCGCGCAAGCGCGTTTAACTTGTCTTCATTCCTGACTTCATAAAAAACTTGTTTGATTTTTGGGACAATCATATTGCCCGGATTGACCCTGATCTTTTCGGGCTTCTTCATGTACTTCTTTGCTATTGTAAGGATCGGCTCAGGCATAGTCGCCGAAAAGAGAAGGGTCTGCCTTTCAGGCGGGGTCTGCTTCAGGATAGTCTCGATATCTTCGATAAATCCCATGTCCAGCATCTCGTCAGCCTCGTCCAGCACGACGATCTTCAGGTCGGAAAGGGAAAAGGTCTTCCTGTTGATATGGTCCATTATTCGACCGGGTGTTCCCACAACCACATCAACTCCGCGCCGGAAGGCCCTGATTTGCGTATCGATCGATTTACCGCCATATACCGGAAGTACCTGAAGCTTTTTATACAGACAGATATTGCTGATCTCCTCGGCCACCTGCACGGCAAGTTCACGAGTCGGCTCGAGTATAAGCGCAAACGGCTTTTTCGCGCGCTGAAACATCTCGGCAATCGGTATGCCGAAGGCTGCGGTCTTGCCTGTACCTGTCTGGGCCTGGCCGATGACATCCAACCCATTCATAATTGCTGGAATGGCTGATACCTGAATAGGTGTCGGCTCTTCAAAGCCGAGCTTGGAAAGGGCTTTATAAGTCTCTTTGCTGAGTGAAAAATCTTCAAACCTCATGGTCTTTATCTCCAACAAACATTAATCGTCCCGACAAATCGAGAAGTATACTGATAAATTATATACATAAGTATACCTCCAGCCGCTATAAAAGGGAAGAAAAGGCACTTTTTTCTCTCAAATGAGAGTCACCGGCAGCCTCCTGTCTTTGTATCTGCCTGCGTCTTTTTTTATCGAGCTTTCGCCTTTTGTGACTTACATCACATCCTCTGTTAAGAAACATTAATGTTTTATTCATCCTAGTTTAATCGACGCGATTTAAGATAGATTTAATGGGTCTGGCGTTTATTTCTGACTGTAGAACGAACGCCCATCGATAGTATTAATAAGTTGCAACATAAGGAGGACAAATGC
>JBGOVD010000006.1:0-15941 GCA_041477935.1 Dissulfurispiraceae bacterium
AGACAAGCCGTTTGATTTGTCATCCCCGCTTGTCGGGAATCCTTCTAACAAGAACGATTGCGGACAAGCCGCAATGACGGAAATCAAGACATATGATGCTGTTAAAATAGGCGTCTTCCGCGATGCTGCCTTTCAGTTCTATTACCCGGAAAATTTCGAAGAACTCCAACGATGCGGTGCCGAGATAGTCGAGATCGATGCCCTTGGCGGCAAAAGTCTCCCTCCGGTCGACGCGCTCTATATAGGAGGTGGATTTCCAGAGACCAATGCGCTTAAGCTGGCACAGAATACCTCCTTCCGCGACGCTGTGAAAAACGCAGCTGAAAAGGGTCTCCCTATTTATGCAGAGTGCGGCGGTCTCATGTTTCTCGGAGAAGCTATTATAATGAATGGTGAGCGGTACCCTATGACAGGCATATTTCCAATAGTCTTTGAGATGAGGTCCAAGCCTGAGGCTCACGGTTATACCATTGTGGAAGTCGACGGGGAAAATCCTTTTTATCCGGCTGGAACTGTGCTCCATGGCCACGAATTCCATTATTCTTCCGTGACGGAGATTCGCGAACGGGACGACATCTCGCTGGCATTCAGTATGAAGCGAGGCAAGGGAATCGCTGATCTGAGGGACGGTATTTGTTATAAGAACGTTCTCGCAACATATACACATATCCATGCCCTCGGCGCCCCTGAATGGGTCCGGGGATTAATCGCAAAAGCAAAGGAGTTCAAGGGAAAAAATGTCCAAACTCACGCCTGAATGCCCTTATTGCGGCAGATATATCTCTAAGCCTGTGCCCACCAGGACTGAATTTGTCGAAATCATAAGCGGCAAGTGCGAATGCGGCGCTGTTTATGTATGCGATCCGACCGGACATAATGTCGGCGAAGCCTACGGAGACGCCATGGCCTTCGCGTCGGGAGAGTGGAATATCGGCGAGCTCGCTTCCGACTGCTATGATATGAAGGAGATAAGTTACGATCTTAAGAGCCATAGCAGGATATCCGCCAAAGGCCTCAATATGAAGGCCGGTGCGCTTATTTTCATCAAAATGGGCAAGGCTGATGAGTGTGCGCAAGTCGAAAAGCAGGGCACGGAGACGGGCGGCGAACCTGAAGATCCTGCCGTTGCAGGGATGAAGCTCAAGGACCAGGTGCGATACTTCCTTGAACAAGGTCGGCCCGAGGCTGTCGGCAAGCTCGCTCTTAAGGATAAGAACGTCATTAAATGGCTTACTTCATTTTCTTATGATAAAGAGGACAACCTGACATGGCGCGCCATTGAGGCAATGGGCTATGTTGCGCGCGAGCTAAAAACAACGCGTCTAGATGTTGTCAGGGAGACTGTGCGTAAGCTGCTTTGGTCTATGAGTGATGAGTCCGGGGGTATCGGCTGGAGCGCCCCCGAAATCCTCGGGGAGATCATAAGGAGCGATCCTGATGAGTTCAGGGACATAGTCCCAATCCTCTGGTCGAATCGTGAGGAACCGAGTTTCAGGCCCGGTGCCGTATGGGCCATGGTGCGGGTGGCAGGTGTAAGGCCGGACCTCATCCCTGCCGTCCCGGATGAGCTCAAAGAGCTTGCAAATGACCCGAACCCGACGGTCAGGGGCTATACCGCGCTCCTGGCAGGGGAGCTCACTTTTCAGGGGAAAGAGGCGATTTTGAGTAAATTATCTCAAGATTTAAACGAGTTGCGTATCTATTCCAATAGCACCCTGATTGCGACGACCGTCGCCGAATTGGCACAAGGGATGTTTAAATAAGAATGGCAAATGTTTTTATAATATTATTTAATTTGACCCCGGAGACAGGTCTATATTATTTTTGAACACTCGTATATTTGCGTATACGGAATTATAGAAAATATATAATTCAGCAAAAAAACTTTAAATTTGAAAGGAGGTAGCACAAATGCCTTTACTCGAGTATTCTGGAAAATCAGTTGAAGTTGATGAGGACGGATATCTCATCAATCTCGATGATTGGACGAAGGAGCTTGGTGAGTACATGGCCACACAGGATGGCTGTACCCTCACAGAGGCCCACTGGGAAGTTATCAATTTCCTGAGGGACTACTATGCCAAGTACCAGATCGCTCCGATGATCAAGATCCTTGTCAAAGAGATCGGAAAAGTCATGGGTCCTGAAAAGGGAAACACGAAATACCTGTATGAGCTCTTCCCGGACGGACCGGCGAAGCAGGCCTGCAGATATGCGGGACTTCCGAAGCCGACTGGCTGCGTCTAATCAGCTTGAAGGAATCTTTGGTGAGATAATCCTCCGTCTGGCGGATTATCTCACCACTTCAGAACAGCACATCAGTAATGAAAGAGAATCGCAAAAAGGTCGGGGGGCCTGTCTTGTCTTTGCAGCAACTTTCTATGTTCTTGAATCCGAATGATAATTTATTTTCATTCGCCCTCGCAAGATCTCGATTCTCATGGGGAGGTTCTAATTGAATCTGAAGGACCTGCTCAAGAAGCAGCGCTCATCAATAATCGAAAAGTGGTTCGATCGTATAATCGAATCATATCCGGCTGACACGGCGGAATTCCTGAAGCGGAAAGGCGGATTTGCGAACCCTGTGGGGCAGACTGCTTCCCAGGGTATCCAGGATATCTTCGACGGACTTCTCCTCGATGCCGACCCCTCTGAGATAGCTCCTTTTCTCGATTCCATCATCAGGGTCAGGGCCGTTCAGGATTTCAGCCCTTCGCAGGCCGTAAATTTCATCTTCCTTCTCAAAAAGATCATACGGGACGAAATTCCATCCAACCTTCGGGAAGGCTCTCTTCGCGGCGAACTGGATGAAATGGAGTCGAAGATCGATATACTCGCTCTTCTTAGCTTCGATATCTTTATGAAATGCAGGGAGAAATTGTATGACCTCAAGGCCAACGAATTGAGGGACAGGACACTCTGGTTGCTGAAAAAGTCGAATCTGCTGACCGAGACCCCAGACGAAACGGAAGACCGGGGCAGCAGCGACAAAGGCGAAAATACAAACATTAATGAGACGAAAGAGGTAAAGTAAATGGGTATCGCGTTTTCCTTTGCGGCGGTCATTGCATTAATAGTGCTGGCCTTTATCGGGGTGAAGGGATTGAACCTGCATTTCCTCTTCGGGGCCATCGTTCCCTATGCGGCCTTCCTCGCGTTTATCGGCGGGTTCGTATACAAGGTCGTGAAATGGGGACGTTCACCGGTTCCTTTCCGTATCCCTACTACAGGCGGCCAGGGATATTCCTTCCCCTGGATCAAACAAAACAAGCTCGACAGCCCTCCTACAACTATATGGGTTATCGGCAGGATGCTCCTCGAAGTTCTCGTGTTCCGTTCGCTCTTCAGGAACACGAAGTCCGACCTGAACCATGGAAAGCTGGTCTACGGTTCTGAAAAGCTGCTCTGGCTCTTCGGACTTATCTTCCACTGGTCTTTCCTGATCGTGCTGATCAGGCATTTCAGGTTTTTTATGGTGAATGTTCCTTTGCCGATCAAAATCATGGAAGCACTCGATTCATTTTTCCAGGTCGGGGTGCCCTTGGTCTACATTACTGATCTGACTCTTATCCTGGGAGTTACGTATCTGTTTATTCGCAGGGTCATAATGCCCCAGATACGGTTCATCTCGATTCCGGCCGACTATTTTCCGCTCCTCCTTATTTTTGCAATTGGGGCAACCGGCATCCTGATGAGGTACTTCCTCAGGGTAGATATTGTCGGCGTCAAGCAGGTGTCGATGGGGCTCGTATACTTGCAGCCGATTGCGCCCGGTTCAGTCGGGGTAATCTTCTATATCCATCTCTTCCTCGTAAGCGTTCTTTTCGCTTATTTCCCCTTCAGCAAGCTCATGCACCTGGGGGGAGTATTCATGAGCCCGACGAGGAACCTGGCCAACAACAGCCGTATGGTCAGGCATATAAACCCGTGGAACTACCCTGTTCATGTTCATACATACGACGAGTATGAGAACGACTTCAGGGAGAAAATGAAACAGGCTGGCTTGCCAGTGGAAAAGGAGTAAAAATGGCAAAGATCCCTAAACCAGAACAACTATCAAAAATAGATCTTAAGCCGAAGAAGCATTGGTCTCAGTTCCCGATCGATATCAGGCCGGGAATGTACTGCCATGGCGCGAAGGCAAAAGACATGAAGGTGCTCGAACTGCCCAACGCAAGGGATTGGTCACCGGCGGAAGAGGACTGGAAGCTCCCTGAGGATTGGAAGCAGACGGTCCTTGATGGTATCAAAGAGCGCCTTGAGAAGTATCGTTCCTTCCATATCTTCATGGATGTCTGCGTAAGGTGCGGAGCCTGCGCCGACAAGTGCCACTTCTTCCTCGGCTCCGGCGATTCCAGGAACATGCCGGTAGTAAGGGCCGAGATATTAAGGTCGGTTTACCGTTACTATTTTACGCCGGGCGGAAAGATATTCGGCAAATACGCCGGCGCACGGGAACTGACTGTCGATGTGCTCAAGGAGTGGTGGTACTACTTCTTCCAGTGCACAGAGTGCCGCCGATGCTCGCTTTTCTGTCCCTACGGCATCGACCAGGCGGAGATTACCATAATCGGGCGGGAGCTCATGAACCTGATCGGCCTCAACATCGGTTGGATCACAGGCCCCGCGGCCAACTGCTACATGAAGGGTAACCACCTTGGTCTCGAGCCCCATACGATCAAGAGCAGTATAGAATTCTTCGTTGACGACATCAAGGACATTACCGGCGTCAAGATAGAGCCGACCTTCAACAGGAAGGGCGCGGAGATACTCTTTGTAACTCCTTCGGGCGATCTCTTCGCTGACCCCGGCACCTACACGGCGATGGGGTATCTAATGCTCTTCCACGAGCTCGACCTCGACTACACCTGGAGCACATATGCCTCTGAAGGCGGTAACTTCGGCTTCTTCACATCGATGGAGATGGCGAAAAGGCTGAATTCCAAGATATACGCCGAAGCCAAGAGACTGGGTGTAAAGTGGATAATCGGCGGAGAATGCGGACATATGTGGAGGGTATTGCATCAGTATATGGATACTTTCAACGGCCCGGCGGACTTTCTTGAACAGCCGGTCTCGCCTATTACCGGGACCAGATTTGAGAATGCGAAATCGACCAAGATGGTCCATGTCGTGGAGTTTACGGCCGATCTAATTAAGAACGGAAAACTGAAGCTCGATCCCAGCAGGAACGATGACCTGATCGTGACATACCACGATTCCTGCAATCCGGCGAGGGGTATGGGTTTCTTCGAGGAGCCCCGTTATGTTCTAAAGAGCGTTTGCAATCATTTCCATGAGATGCCGGAAGATACGATTCGGGAGCAGACCTTCTGCTGCGGCAGCGGGTCGGGTCTGAACGCAAGCGAAGATATGGAGTTGAGGATGAGGGGCGGGTTCCCAAGGGCCAATGCGGTGAAACATGTGCACGACAAACATGGCGTGAACATGCTCGCCAACATTTGCGCCATTGACAGGGCCACGCTGCCTCCGCTGATGGACTACTGGGTGCCCGGAGTCAAGGTAGCCGGTACTCACGAATTAGTTGCCAATGCCCTCATCATGAAGGGTGAAAAAGAGAGAGAGACTAACCTCCGGGCTGAACCACTTCCGGGAAAGGGGGGCGAATAGCATGTACGACAGCGGTAAGATCATAGCCGGACTGATAATCTTTATAGTAATCGCTACGCTTCCTTTTACCCTGAACCTGGGTAAGGCAGCGGCAAAGCCTTCGCCGAGCGTAGATACTCCAGCCATCAACCAGATGGTCAAGAAACAGTGTGTCGAGAGCAAGGACTACATGAAGACCACTCACATGCAGATGCTTAACAATTGGAGGGACGAGGTGGTCCGCGAAGGAAGCAGACTGTATGTGGCGGCAGACGGCAAAGAATATAATATGAGCCTTCAGAATACCTGCATGCACTGCCATTCGAACAAAGTGAAATTCTGCGACGAATGCCATAATTATGTGGCGGTGAAGCCCTATTGCTGGGACTGTCATATCGCCCCGAAGGAGGGAGCATAAGCCATGAGTATAAATCGAAGAGAATTCTTTAAGATCGCGGGCTTTGCTGCCGCCCTTGGACTCGGCGGTGCGACGGTTGCTGCTGCGGTCAAAAAAGAGGTAGAGTCCTCAGGTCCGTACATACCGGACCCGAAGGGCCTCAAGGCCAAGAGATGGGCAATGGCGATCAATATGGCCAAGTTCAAGTCCGATGCGGATGTCCAAAAGTGTATCGATGCCTGCCACCAGGTCCATAACGTACCGGAGGTCGATCCTGCAAATCCCACACAGGATCTCAAATGGCTCTGGACCGAAACATATGAGCACGCCTTCCCGGGCAACGAGGATGAATATATAGCGCCTCACTATAAACACCTGCCTTTTCTCGTTGTCTGTAACCATTGCGAAAATCCGCCCTGCGTAAGGGTTTGCCCGACTCAGGCGACTTTCAAGAGGCACAGCGACGGCATCGTCATGATGGACATGCACCGCTGTATCGGCTGCAGGTTTTGCATGGCTGCATGTCCTTACGGCGCCAGGAGTTTCAATTTCAGGGACCCCAGGCCGTTCATCAAGAAACAATTGAATCCCGAGTTTCCAACCAGGACAAAGGGTGTGGTCGAGAAATGCACCTTCTGTTATGAAAGGCTCGCAAAAGGTGTCATGCCGGCCTGCGTCGAGGTTTCCAACGGAGCTATCGCCTTCGGAGACATCGACAATCCTGATTCAGATGTCCGGAAGGTACTCGACAACAACTTCACAATCAGGCGCAAGCCTGAACTCGGCACCCATCCGAGCGTCTATTATGTTATAGGAGGTAAGGAACATGCTTGAGAAAGCCCTCAAGGGAGGCAGAACATACTGGACGTGGGTCGGCGCTCTGCTAGCTGTTATAGGCGTAGGTGTCGCGTGCTATATCTATCAGTTCACGGTAGGCCTGGGCGTTACAGGCATGAGCAGGGACGTATCCTGGGGTTTCTATATAGCCCAATTCACCTTTCTCGTCGGAGTAGCCGCCTCGGGCGTTATGGTCGTGCTGCCTTTTTACCTGCATGACTACAAGGCCTTCGGCAAGATCACCATCCTTGGCGAGTTTCTGGCGATACCTGCGGTACTAATGTGCATGCTGTTCATATTTGTCGACATGGGGCAGCCGCTTCGCGTATTGAACGTCCTGCTTCATCCGACGTTCAATTCGGTCATGTTTTACGACATGTGCGTTCTGGCCGGCTATCTGGTCCTGAATATCCTTGTCGGCTGGACGTCACTCGGCGCAGAGCGCAAAGGTATAGCGCCTCCAAAATGGGTAAAGCCCTTTGTTATTCTTTCGATTGTATGGGCGCCCTCCATCCACACGGTAACGGCTTTCCTTTACGCCGGTCTTCCCGGAAGGCATTTCTGGTTGTCGGCGATCATGGCCGCCCGGTTCCTCTCATCGGCTTTTGCCGCAGGTCCGGCGCTCCTTATAATATTGGCGCTGATCGTCAGAAGATACTCGACCTTCGATCCGGGTAAGGAGGCCATTCAGACCCTCGGCAAGATAGTGACCTATTTCATGCTCACCAGCTGCTTCTTCCTCGGTCTCGAGTTCTTCACCGCTTTTTACAGCGGCATACCGGGGCATATGCAGTCGTTCATCTATCTGTACAAGGGCCTGGAAGGACACAGCCAGCTCGTCCCGCTGATGTGGTTCTCTACGATTCTTGCAGTGGTTGCGATCGGCATATTGGTCTTCCCGTTCCTGAGGAGGAACGAGACGATACTGGCCTTCGCGGCAGCGTGTGTCTTTATCTCGCTCTGGATCGACAAAGGATTCGGTCTTATCGTCGGAGGCTTCGTGCCGAACCCCTTCGAGGGGATCACGGAATACTGGCCTACGACTCCCGAGTTCCTGATTGCTGCAGGCGTCTGGGCAATCGGGTTCCTGGTGTTGACTATCCTTTATAAGATTGCAATCTCGATCAAAGAGGAGTCCGGAGGAGAGGCGATTCACTGAGTTTTCCAGACAGGGAGCCCTCGTCGGAGGGCTTCCCTGTTGATTGACAAGCAAGTCAGATTATCTGTTATATTAAGTTAGTGATCTGATACGATTATTCGTGTGAGATAATATATAAGGAGGTGAAGTTCATGTATTTGGTAACAGTAGATACTGGAAAGTGCGATGGCTGCGAGGAGTGCGTCAATGCTTGTCCCCAGGAAGTATTCAAGATAACGGACGGCAAGAGCGATCCTTACCAGGCCGGTGAATGCGTTTTTTGCGAAACGTGTCTCAGCATGTGCCCTACCACCGCTATCACTATCACCGAAATATAGCAGCCCTCTGCTGCCGGAGATAAAAAAAAGGAGCATCAATCGATGCTCCTTTTTTTATGACTGCCGGTTACGGCTATTTCTTCTGGATGTAGATCTCCCAGTGGTCACCGGTCTTTTCGACTTCGATCGGAAATCCCTGTTTGTCCGCATAGCGCGGTATAGAGTCTTCGGCAGATGCCGGAGCGTCGCAGAGTACCTTCAGAAGCGAGCCTGAAGCCATCTTCTCGAGCTGTTTTTTCGTCAACACGAGCGGATAGGGGCATACCCTTCCGAGGACATCGAGTACTTCTGTAGGCGTCTGTGCTTTTAAATCTCCCATTGTATTCCCTCCTTTGGTTTAGAAAAACT
Source organism: Dissulfurispiraceae bacterium (assembly GCA_041477935.1). GTDB lineage: Bacteria > Nitrospirota > Thermodesulfovibrionia > Thermodesulfovibrionales > Dissulfurispiraceae > Fen-1308. The sequence continues at coordinate 8,669 of JBGOVD010000006.1, forward strand.
GCAAATGGTTTACTGAATCCATCTCTTTTTGAATCTCGTTGTACGGCACTATCTGCAACTTGGTTTCACCGCCCAGGTCCTCAGCATCCATGATGAGAGCATCCTCCTTGATTCCGAAACGGTCGAGGTCTTCCTTGCAGATGAGAACCTTCAGGTCGAGGAGCAGCGAGTTCTTGATGTGCATCTCGAGGCTGGTGATATCATAATGCTTGGCTGAAGCCTGGTTCTTGAGGCAGTTGAGCACGCCGTCTCCGATAAAGCAGACCACCGGTTCTACCATGTCGCCGTCTTCAAGGTAAATCTCGACGGTCTGGCTGGCGATGGCATGGGTCATGGCGAGGCGCGAAGCCTCGGTCTTGTATGGAAGTGATTTAATAATGAAGCCCATTTTCGTGGTCGCCATGCTATTCCCCTCCTATCATCAGCACTCTGTCGGCATCGAAGCTGCTCGCCAGGTACCAGTCCATGCTTTTGCGGATCCATCCTTCCATCAGGTCCTCTTTATGAAATCCCCTGGCCTCGGCACATGCCTCACATGCGCATGCCTTGAAATTGCCGGTCTTGAAGAGCTCTTCGAGGGTCTTGTAGAGGGTAGAATAATCCTTGAATGATCTTTGCCCCTTCTTGGAGAGCATTGTCGCATTCGAAGAGACCCAGTAATCGACCGTATGTCCTTTTTTTACCGCTGCTTCGGCGAGCTTCACCGAGAAATCGAGTGACAGAGACCCGACCAGTCCCGGAAAGACGCCCATAGTCAATTTTCCCATTATTGCCTCCTATATCCAGATAATCTTTTCGTAGTCGTTAAAGATGAGGTCAACGACATCACTGTAAGTAACTGCCTTGACATTGGCCGCGAGATTGGCTGCTGTGAGCCCCCTGCTTTCAAGGTCTTCTGTCAGTACGTAAAACGTTGCGGACTTCTGCAGGATCGGGTCGTTGCTGCCCCCCTCTTTAACGGCCGCGCGGTAGATACCGTTACCGACGAAGATTATGCCGAGTTTGTCCGCGCTCAACCGATCAACGACATCGGCGCCGGTGCGATAATCGCTCATAAATACACCAAGTTTCATCCTTACACCTCCTTTATTGTTTTCGCATATACGTAGATAGTACGCATAAATATAAACGTTTCACAAGTACAAGTTTATACCAATAGTAGTCGTTGCCTGTCAATTAAAATAAAGTTAACCGACTATAAAAAGTATTAATAAATCGATTAACGTAACGTATGATTACCTCATGATTACGGTCGTAATGCAATGGACTGTCCATTAGCCGGGAAGCTGACCGGTTTTATGGAGTAGCCTGCGGACTCGGTTTTTGTGGTATTCTTCCGTGAGGTGAGGGAATGAAGTAGGGAATATTTTATTTTGATGGAGACCGCACGAAACCGCTGGTCATATTCATCCACGGCATGGGGATGGATGCAAACATGTGGGTCCAACCTGCTTCGGCGCGGGTACTCGGAGGGAAATACCCGCTTAGCAGTCTCCTCGGAGAGATGGAGCTGAAGAATTCATTTCATGACCTCAGAGAAATGGGATATCCGGTTCTTGCATGGAGCCAGAAAAGGCCCGCCGGGCCAGTCAGTGTCGCGGTGGATGAGTTGAGTGAAATCGTGGGGAATTACGAGTCAAAGAGCGATGCCGGTATCATTCTCGTCGGCCACAGCAGGGGAGGGCTCATCGCAAGGCTTTTTTTGCAAGAGCACAACGCTTCTGTCAGAGGAATTATAACTGTCGGAACGCCGCATAAAGGATCGTCCATGGCGAAATGGGCGATATACGTCTTGCCGATAACGACAGCCCTCAAATCTCTCATGGACAGGAACGATAAGGAAGTGAAGTCAGCCATGCACCGGGTACTTAACTTTCTGAGTGGTGACGAGATAAAGGAGATGCTTCCCGGATCGGACCTGCTGAAAAGCCTCTCCGATAAACGCACGCCGGGAACCCGTATCGTATCAATCGGCGGCACCGATCCCGCGCTTGTGAAGATCGGCAAGACATCACTTCCGGGCATCCTGTCCGGCATCATGCCCGAAAAGTTGCTGCCCGAAGAAATGCAGGAAGGCAAGGGAGACGGCTTCGTGTCCGCCGAAAGCGCCGTTTATCCCGGCGGCGACGAGCACCGGAATTTCCACGCCCATCATGCCGGGCTGATCTTCGACAGGGAGGTCAGGGAGTACCTTGCGGGAGTCATTGAATCGACAGTCCCCAGAACCTACCTTTCAAGTAAAAATAAAGTAAACTTTAAATATGTCAGGTAAAAGTAAAGTATACTTTAGAAACCTTATGTCCGATGTAACCCGTCTTGTGGCGCGCAGACAGTCGGCAATTATCTTTGGCCCCCGCCAGACCGGCAAGACCACCTTGATCAGGCAGGCACTTCATGGGATTGGCGGGGTCATGGATTATCCGCTTCAGCACCCGCAGGTGCGGCTTGAACTTGAGCGTGACCCTGCGGCTCTCGTTCGGCAGGTAGAGGCGCAGTCCGGACATTCGATCGTCTTCATTGACGAGGCGCAAAAGGTGCCGGCTCTTTTTGACAGCGTGCAATACCTGATCGACGGAAAGAAGGCATCGTTTATAATTACAGGATCATCAGCCAGAAAGCTTAAACGAAAGGGAACTAACCTTTTGCCTGGAAGGGTGAAAACATTCAGGCTGGATCCGCTTCAGTGGAACGAGTTCGGCTGGAGCGAGCATGGAGGCACAATACTTTCGCCAGTGGAAGGCGGCGATGCTATTAAAGGATATTCTTTTGAGCAATCTCTTATCTTCGGAAGCCTTCCCGGCATGGTCGCCATAGGCGATGACTCAGAACGGAAAGAGATGCTCACTGCTTATACGCATATATATCTTGAAGAGGAGATCAGGGCGGAGGCCTTGAGCCGCAAAGTCGGCGCGTTCGGCCGTTTTCTGGAGCTTGCAGCGCGTGAGTCGGGGGAATGCCCGAACCAGAGCAATCTATCGGTGGAGTCTGGAGTCAGTGCACCAACTATAAAAGAGTTTTACTCTATTCTCGAAGACACTTTGGTAGTAGAACGGGTTGATCCTTTTATGAGGAACGCGCGCAAAAGAATACTTTCCACTCCACGTTATTACTTTTTTGATATTGGCGTGCGAAATGCGCTGGCCCGTGTCCCATTAAACCGTGAGTTGCTGCATACAGATAAGGGTAAACTCTTTGAGCATGCGGTCATTCTCGAAATTATAAGGCGCATCAGATCGCTGAAACTCGACTACAGGGTCCATTTTTGGCGAACTCAGGGCGGTGCTGAAGTAGATTGCGTTATTGACAAGGGTGATACTGTCATTCCGATAGAGGTGAAGTCGAGCGCCAGAGTCAGTCTTGCCGATCTTCGAGGCTTGAGAAGCTTTTTGGAGAGTTATCCCAAGCTGGCAACCAAGGCATTCATTGTGACGCAGGGAAGGGTGCCCGAGAAGCTGTCAGACAATATCACAGCAATACCGTGGGGCTATTTATAACGAGAAAGCCCGGGAGTTCGGCTGCCCCTTGACCCGTCTTCGCTTTATGAATTTCTCGATCTCGACTGCACAGAACACTACAGACGACAACGCGATTACAAATATCAGCTCGGTCAAAGTGAGCGGCTGCGTCTTGAAAACCGAATTTAAAATCGGGACATAAACCGTAGCCATCTGAAGAACGAATGTTATTGCGACCGCTCCGAATAGATATTTATTTGAAAACAGCCCTATCTTGAACAACGATTCGCGTTCCGATCTTATCGCAAGCACATGCCCGAGCTGGGTCAGACAGAGTACCGTGAATACCATGGTTTGCCAATGAGCATGTTCGGTCCTTATGGACCATGCCTGTACGAATAGAACGCTTCCTGCCATTAAAAGGCCGACCCATATCGCATGTATGCCAAGCCCGAAGGCGAAGATGCTTTCCCGCGGATGTCTCGGGGGCCTCTTCATGACATCACCCTCCGCCGGTTCGACGGAAAGTGCAAGAGCCGGGAGTCCGTCAGTCACCAGATTGATCCAGAGTATGTGTATCGGAAGGAGCGGTATCGGTAGTCCGACCAGCGGTGCTAGAAAAAGCGTCCATATTTCTCCCGAGTTCGTCGTCAAAAGGTATTTGACGAATTTTCTGATATTGTCATATATCTTTCTTCCTTCCCGGACCGCGTTTACAATAGTGGCGAAATTATCATCGAGAAGTAACATATGAGCCGCCTGTTTAGAGACGTCGGTCCCGGTTATCCCCATGGCAATGCCTATATCGGCCCGCTTCAAAGCGGGAGCGTCATTGACTCCATCGCCTGTCATGGCCACGAACTGACCCTTCTCCTGAAGCGCCCTGACGATCTTCAATTTTTGTTCAGGAGCGACGCGCGCATATACTTTGAGATGTTCAACCTTTTCTGCAAATTCGGCCTCAGAGAGCTTCGCGAGGTCTGCTCCTGTAATCACGTCAGACCTGTCATCATTAATAATGCCGAGTCTCTTTGCGATCGCCTTTGCAGTAAGGGGATGGTCGCCGGTGATCATCACAGGCCTGATACCGGCTGATATGCACATATCCACCGCCTCCTTTGCCTCCGCTCTCGGCGGGTCCATCATGCCGACGAGGCCCAGAAAGGTGAGCCCCGTCTCCATATGCTCCGGGGATATATCCTCAGGCAGTGCATCCCAGGTCCTCATGGCAACGCCGATGACCCTCAAACCTTCCGCTGCCATTTCATCATTGATAATGCGAATCTCCTTCGCATCTATAGCATTTAATCCGGCAGGTGTCAGCATGGCACGAGCGCTATCGACAAGAGGCTCCGCTGCACCTTTAGTAAAAGAGACGAAGCCGCGGCCGGCAATACTATGAATAGTGGTCATGCACTTTCTTTCGGAATCGAACGGGATTTCGGCGACTCTTTTGAAACGCAATTCGAGTTCAGGCTTGTCAAAACCGCATTTTTTTGCCATCTCGCAGAGCGCTATTTCGGTGGGGTCTCCAAGCAGGTCGCCTGATGCATCAGTATGCGCATCGTTACTTACGGCGATGGCCGTAAAGAGCGCGGCGGATGGGGAGTTCAATAATTCAGAGGTCCCGACTTCGGCAGCCGCTGACGGCGAGCACGTCAGGACCTCAGCACTCGTCGTGGTTCCTCCAGAGTGGACCTTTTCCACTGTCATCTTGTTCAAGGTAAGAGTGCCTGTCTTGTCCGAGCAGATGTAAGTAACGGAGCCGAGGGTTTCAACAGCGGGCAGTTTCCTTATCAAGGCGTTTTGAGCCACAAGCTTTCTTGCTCCCAAGGCAAGAGATATTGTTATGACAGCCGGCAATGCCTCGGGGATCGCTGCTACTGCCAGAGATATGGCGGTAAGGAGCATTAAGAGAAGAGGCTCGCCACGCAAGACACCGATACCAAAGACGATGGCGCAAATGGCCAAAACGGCTATGGCCAGTTTCCCGCTAAAGGAAGCAAGTCTTTTCTGGAGGGGTGTTTTGACTTCTTCTTCCTCCTGAAGCATGGTCGCTATCTTGCCGAGTTCGGTATCTCCTCCAGTCGAGAAAATGATTCCGATGCCCCGGCCATAGGTCACAAAGGTTCCCGCGTATGCGATATTTTTCCTGTCGCCCAGTGGCAGATGATGATCAGGCAACACCTTATCGTGTTTCTCAGCGGGGACGGATTCTCCGGTCAGAGATGCCTCGTCCACCCTTAACCGCATCGCTTCAACCAGCCGGATATCAGCCGGCACTATGTTGCCGGCCTCAAGAACTACAATATCACCTGGAACGAGTTGAGTCGCAGCAAGCGAAACCGGCAAGCCGTCTCTTATTACTGTCGCATATGGGGCGGCCATCTTCTTCAGGGCTGCAACAGCTTTTTCCGCTCTGTACTCCTGGGTAAACCCGGCAATTGCGTTTAGAATGACAATGACTATAATTGCGATAGTGTCAGCCGGTTCTCCGATAATTCCCGAAATAACTGCAGCTGCCAGGAGAACGAGAATCATGAAGTCACTGAACTGGTCAAGGAACATCAAGACAGGAGGCTTCTTTTTCTTCTCCGTCAGCACATTGGGGCCATGGACCTGAAGCCTATGCAGGGCTTCCACAGCGGAAAGCCCACGGAGGGAACTTCTTTTTTCCTCCATGACCTCTTCTACACTCTTTTGATGCCAATGCATGACGACCGCTCCTCAGTAGAATTGGCTCACCAGAATCGTTCCTGATTCATAGTTTACCAAGGATTTCATGGGTGAAGCCAAATCCGGGAAAAAACTCAGGAACGATGAGTCCCCAGTGCTATAACTTTTCATGGCTCGGATGTGGCCCTCTTGAATTTCGTTAAGGCACCGAAATCGGGACTGAAAGTGCCTTCTGCACAAAAGTACCTGAAATAAACTCATAACTACCGACTGCAACATAATTAAGTGTGATATTATGCATAGTTCAGTTATTGCTTAATTTGAATGCCGGCAAGGATATTGTGCCGGAAGATAGAAAGTGTACCAAAGATGTGATAGCGGCGATAGAGGATTATCAGTCGAGGGTCATGCACGCTAAGAAGCCTGACGGTCGAATCGATGCTCGGGGAGCTGCGTTAAAGAAGCTGGCTGAAGGCGTCCCGGACGTGTTCTCGGAAAAGATATTGCGCGGTATAATGATCACAGCATACGAATCCAATATCAGGATGTATTATCAGCCGCTAAAACAGAAAATGAACGAATATGAAATTGACAGAACCAAATTACGCATGTGCCACTTCCTGGCGCAGATAGCGCATGAGAGCCAGAATTTGCTGAGACCGGAGGAAGAAGCGAGTGGTGAGGCATATGAGGGTAAGAGAGGATTGGGAAATACAGAGCCGGGAGATGGCAAGCGCTTTAAAGGACGAGGGCTTATTCATCTTACGGGGCGAGATAATTATAGGGATTATGGAGAAGCCTGTGGGGATGAAAACAAATATCTGACTGATGTTGCGGCAAAATTATTAGCAACAGACCCATTAACGGCTGTTGATGCTGCATGCTGGTTTTGGAAGGAGCATAAATTTGAATGTGCGTGCTGATCGCGATGCGTTTATGAAAATTACACGTATTATTAACGGCGGCTATAATGGTCTGAACAATCGAAGAGTGAAGTTGAGCAGGGCTAAATTCCTCATTCTTGGGAGGTGACTAATGCTTGTAATGAAAGAACTGTTCAAGATCCTATGGTTTTGTTTAACTCTTGCGATAGTGCTTTGTTATTCAACTTTATTATTGGCCGCTAATATTAATTGCACACT
>JBGOVD010000101.1:0-7002 GCA_041477935.1 Dissulfurispiraceae bacterium
CATCAATGGTGACAATCTGCCCGTGGCCGACGGTCTCGATCTGGAACATTGAAAGGCTTTGCGGAAGGCTTTCAGGAGTGATATGGGGAGATTTTTCGAGTATGATCGCCCGTTCTACGATATTTTCAAGCTCCCTCACATTGCCCGGAAAGCTGTAATGCTTCAGGACATTCATCGCCTCTTTCGTAAATCCTTTGACCTTGTTGTTGTATCGCGGAAGGTGCTTTGCGAGGAAATATTGGCTCAGTGGTTCAATATCCTCGCGGTGTTCGCGCAGGGGCGGAATATAAATCTCCATAACGTTGAGCCGGTAATATAAGTCCTCCCTGAACTTGCCTTCCGATATGAGGTTTTTTAGGAGCTGGTTCGTGGCGCCGAGGAACCTGACATCGACCTTGATGGACTTAGTCCCTCCCACCCTGAAGAATTCTCCATCTTCGATGACCTTCAGCAGCTTTGCCTGAAGAGTGGTCGTCATCTCGGTTATTTCATCGAGAAACAGGGTGCCTCCGTCTGCAATTTCGACCAGGCCGGGCTTGGATTTTACAGCCCCTGTGAAGGCGCCTTTTTCATAGCCGAACAATTCGCTTGCCAGAAGGTTCTCTGTCAGGGTCGCGCAGTTGAGAGCAAGAAAGGGCCGGCGCTGACGCCTGCTTGTGTAATGGACCATCTTTGCAAAGAGGTTCTTTCCGACCCCGCTTTCGCCCGTCAGCAGGACATTGCATTCGGACTCTTTCAACCCATCTATGATATGAAGTATCTTCGCGATGCTTTCGCTTTTCGAAACGACGTGAGACTTCTTGTCCATTTCGAGGAATGTCTTCAGTGCTGCATTTTCTTTTTTCAGCTGCTTCTGTTCGTAGATTTTTTTGACCCTGATTATCAGCTCGTCGAGGTCGAAGGGTTTGGTTATGTAATCTATGGCCCCTTCCTTTATTGCCTCCACGGCGGAGCCGATGGTCCCGAAACCGGTAATGATGATCACCTCGATCTCGGGATATTTCGACTTGACGATCGAGAGCAGTTCGAGGCCGCTCATTCCGGGCATCTTGATGTCCGTGATAAGGAGGTCGAAATATTCACCTTCAATCATCCGCAACGCATCCTGTCCGTTCTGAGTCCCTGATGCCTCGTATCCTTCGCTCTTGAGGACGGCGACGAGATGTTTCAGTGTTATGTCTTCATCTTCAGCAATCAGGATCTTAAACGCCATTGTGGTCTCTCTCCTTAGGCAGTGTGATATGGAATGCAGACCCTTTTCCGGTCTCGCTCTCAGCGCGGATTTCGCCGCCGTGCTTCTGGATTATGTTGAATGTGATGGCGAGGCCGAGACCGGTGCCCTTGTCCTTTGTCGTAAAAAAAGGTTCGAACAGCTTTTCGACGGCCTCCGGCGGTATGCCCTTACCGGTGTCGGAGACGCTTATGTTAATGACATCTCCCTGAGATTCAACAGTTGCTTTCAGTATCCCGGCGCCATCCATTGCCTCGACTGCATTGTGGAAAAGATTGATGAACACCTGCTCCATCTGGCCCGGATCGGCTTCTATGATGAGATCGTCCCGGTCGCTGTTCACCGAGAAGATGATATTGTCTACATTCAATGTATTGCCCACCGCCTTGAATGCCCTTGATAAAAGTTCCTTCAACTCGATCTTTCTGATTTCAGGTTCTCGTCCTCTCGCGAATTCAAGCAGTTCTCCGACGATATGTTTAACGCGGGCTGTTTGAGTAGTTATATCGTCGACGATTTCCCTGACTGAAGCCGGGCAATCGACACCACCGATTATTCTCTTCAATACCTGGACAGAGAGATATATGTTGTTCAGGGGGTTGTTCAGTTCATGGGCAACACCCGCAGCCAGTGTGCCTATTGCGGCCAGTTTATTGCTCTGGAGCAGTTCGCTGTTTTTCCTGGTAATCTCTTCTTCGTGTTGGGCGAGCTTTGTTTCCATGCTGTTGAATTCTCGCATAAGCATGCCTACTTCGTCATAGTCCCATTTACCCAGAGGTACTTCGACCCGCGGGAACACGCCCTTGCCGGTCCTTTCGACGATGTCTATAAGCAGTTTTAGCCTGTTGACCACATTCCTGTTGATGAGAAAGAGCGTCACGATGCCGCTCAGGAAGAAAAGCAGCAGGAATATGATCATGGCGATTTGTGATATCCTGATGGTGTTTTCCACGCTGTCCCTGGCAGTCTTGTCAATGTCTCTTGACGCTGATATCAGGTCTTCTCCGGTCTTTCTGAGCAGTGAAATCTCTGCGTCGAGCTGTCCAAGATTGCTTATCAGCGCATGGTTGCCCGGCAGCGAAAAAATCTTTTTCAACAGTACGGCGTCCCTCATCGGCTCCTCATAGAAGGAAGATTCGATAAGGGGAAAGAAATCGGCATATTGAGGATGCCCGGCCTTCTCCCGACCGAATTTATCCATCGTGTCCCCGATGAGCCGCTTTATCTTTTCCAAGCGTTCGCGATAATCGTTGACCAGGGACTCCATTTTCTTCAGTTCGCCCGATTTCTCGAGGGTCACATTTTCACGGATGATGTCGTTTAACTCGGTGATATATTTTTGAATGGCTTCAGCCTGTTCTTTCGCGTGTGTCGGATATAAAAAGAAGTTCTTCTCATGTCTTCTGATCTGCAGGGCCTTGCTGCGTATAGAGTCCGTGACTTCGAGGTAGCTGATTTCCCTGCGAACCTCGATAAAGTTGACGAATTCGAATACCGACAGGACCGCAATTATGAAGGAGCTGATGAGAAAACTGAGTCCTATCTTGGTCTTGAGCGACATGGCGACTCTCCGCTTTCGTGATATACACAAGGAAGAACCTACTGGGTCGACCTGTATAACTATTTCCTTAATATAAACCCCGGATGCCGAAGAAGCAAGTCGATTTTAAACGAAGGCAACGGTCGTGAATTATAACAACGTACAAAATTGTTCAAATACGAACGTCAATGTCGTATTGCTCTGGTGATATTTATCTGAAAAATAAGGGCTTGCATAGTGGCATGGAAATAGCTATATATATAAATGGAAAGTCACTCTTTCCGACCCTCCAATGCATCGGCTGGGCAGAGATATTTGCTCAGCCGATCGTAAACAGGCATTAAAAATGCAAATATATATTATGTCGGACGCGTGCGATTTGGTTGTATTTACACGAAATCGGTAATGATTGATAGGGAATTTTGCGTTATGGCGATTCGGTCGGGGATTTTAGAGGTGTTCGGGCGGTTTATTAAGGCCAAGGACACCCTTAAAAGAACGACAAAATTGTAGATGTAACAAAAATGTAGATTTTCAGCTAAGCCATTGAATGTAAAATGGAAAGCAACATTTATGTTGGAAAAGTCCGACAATAATGTAGTTATGTCTATTTTGCCTCCTCGATAAATTTCTATTAATTCAATGATATAGTCCCTGGTATATTTCTGGCTTCACAAAACCGCTTACTTTTCACCGTAATCCACAAATCAACCCCTTGGAGGTTTGTAATGGGAGCAAGGAGCCTTTGCGCAGTAATTCTTATTGTTTTCCTCATGCTTGCGGCGAGTCCTTTGTGCGCCTTTGCCGATACGCCGGCAAAGGTTGACTCAGGAGACACAGCTTTTGTGCTCATATCGGCCGCCCTCGTCATGCTGATGACGCCGGGACTCGCACTGTTCTACGGAGGCATGGTACGAGGCAAGAACGTGCTCGGAACGATCATGCAGAGCTTTATCGCCATCGCTGTGATAAGTGTTCAGTGGATACTTTTCGGCTATAGCCTATCCTTTGGACCTGACATCCACGGCATCATAGGAAGCCTCGACTGGGCCGGTCTCAACGGCGTGGGCGCAACTCCCAATCCAGACTATGCCCCGACTGTTCCTCATCTCGCCTTCATGATTTACCAGGCGATGTTTGCCGTAATCACCCCGGCGCTTATCACAGGGGCCGTGGCTGAGAGGATGAAGTTTTCTTCTTACCTCCTCTTTACCCTTCTCTGGTCAACTATTGTCTACGACCCGATAGCCCACTGGATGTGGGGAACCGGCGGCTGGCTCAAGGACATGGGCGCGCTTGATTTCGCCGGGGGCGTTGTCGTGCATGTCTCATCCGGAATATCGGCCCTTGCCGCTGCCATCCTGATCGGTAAAAGAGAGGGATTCCCTGAACACCCATTCTATCCGCATAACCTGCCCATGACTGTGCTCGGCGCGGGGATTCTGTGGTTTGGATGGTTTGGCTTTAATGCCGGCAGCGCCCTGTCCTCTGGTGTGCTCAGCACATGGGCCTTTGTGGCGACGCATGCATCCGCAGTAGCGGCAACTCTGATCTGGGTAGTCATAGAATGGCTTCACCGCGGGAAGCCGACCATGTTCGGCGCGGCGACCGGTTCAATTGCAGGACTTGCCACTATTACCCCCGCTTCCGGCTTTGTAAGTCCTCTTTCGGCGTTGATCATCGGCCTTGCGGCGGGCTCGGTCTGTTATTTGGCCCTGAATATGAAAACTAAATTCGGGTATGACGACTCCCTCGATGCCTTCGGTGTCCATGGTGTCGGCGGTATTATCGGAACCCTCGCCACCGGCCTCTTCGCCCAGACCCTCATAAATCCCGGAGGAAGCGACGGTCTGTTTTTCGGCAACACGAAGCTTTTTACGACTCAGCTTATCGCCGTAGGTGTCTGCGCTCTCTATTCCTTCATCGTTACGATCGTTCTCTTCAAGGTAATAGACAAGATTACCGGCTTGAGGATTGATGAAGACGATGAGAGAAAGGGCCTCGACATCTCACAGCACGGCGAACGCGGTTATACTCCGTAATTGTCTATTTATTGTGCACCCTCTGCCTGTTATTGCGGCAGCGGGTGCACAAATCTTCAAAAATAATCTTAATATTCAATAGACTCTTTCCTGGTACGACGGTTGCTTGTATCATGTACCTATGTCTGTACTTATCTGCAAGAACGTAAGCACCGAAGGCCCCAGTACTATCGAGGAATATCTGAACCTCGAACGCATCCCCTGCACAGTAGTCGAGCTATCTATATGTGAACCCATTCCCAATGCGGCTTTTTATGACGCTCTCGAATTCTATCCCAACCAGGCCTTCAGGTATGGCAGGGCTGCATACGCGTTCCAGTTTCATATTGAAGTTAGCGAACAAATCCTTTATGATTGGATGGCAGGTGAAAATGCAGATATGAACAAAATGAAGGTTGAGACGCGCCGGTACTATGACGTCTATCGGAAAAGGGCTTTCGTCTTTTATAAACATTTTTTCAGGCAGTCAACCAATTAACAGGAGGTGATATATGAAAAAGATCGAGGCCATAATCAAGCCCTTCAAGCTGGACGAGGTCAAGGATGCCTTGAACGAGATCGGCATTCAGGGTATGACCGTTACTGAGGTCAAGGGTTTCGGCAGGCAGAAGGGCCACACTGAACTCTACCGTGGCGCGGAGTATGTTGTTGATTTTATCCCGAAGATCAAGATCGAGATTGTTACGTCGGATGCGCTGGCACCGAAGGTTGTATCGGTTATCGAAAGTGCTGCCAAGACCGGCAAGATCGGCGACGGGAAGATCTTCGTCTATTCTGTGGAAGAGGTATACAGGATCAGGACCGGCGAGCGGGGAGAAGCGGCAGTTTAGTGATTGCAAATTGCAGATTTATGATTGATGATTTAATAAGCTTTAAACTATAATTTACGATCTGTAATCTGGAATACCATCATCAATAAAAAAAAATAGGAGGAGCGGTAATGACACCAAAAGATGTAATCAAGATGGCCCAGGAAAACAAGGCCGTCATGGCAAACTTCAAGTTCCTTGATTTTCCCGGCATCTGGCAGCACTTTGCAGTACCGATAGCAGAACTGAAGGAAGAGGTTTTCGAGGAAGGACTGGGATTTGACGGTTCTTCGATCAGGGGTTGGAAGGCAATCCATACTTCCGACATGCTCATCATTCCTGACGGAAAGACTGCCTTCATGGATCCCTTCATGGAGTATCCGACAATCAGCCTTATCTGCAATATCGTAGATCCTATTACAAGGGAGCTTTACACAAGAGATCCCCGGTATATCGCGCAGAAGTCGGAAGCTTACCTGAAGTCCACCGGCATCGGAGATACCGCATATTTCGGCCCCGAAGCGGAGTTCTTCATTTTTGACGACGTAATGTATGATCAGACCGCTCATAGCGGATACTATTTCCTCGATTCCAAAGAAGGGACCTGGAATACAGGTCGCGACGAGGGGCCGAACCTCGGTTACAAGCCGAGACATAAAGAGGGATATTTCCCGGTCCCGCCGACCGACAGCCAGGTAAACATCCGGACCGAGATGGTCATGGAGATGCTGAAGTGCGGGATCTACGTTGAGAGAGAGCACCACGAAGTCGCCACGGCGGGACAGGCCGAGATAGACATGAGATACGACTCGCTGGTCACCATGGCAGACAAACTCATGCTCTTCAAATACATCATAAAGAATGTAGCCAGAAGGCACAACAAGACCGCAACCTTTATGCCTAAGCCGCTTTTCGGAGACAACGGCTCTGGTATGCACTGCCACCAGTCCATCTGGAAGAACGGCAAGCCGACCTTTGCCGGCAACGGTTATGCAGGCCTCAGCGAGACTGCTCTTTACTATATCGGCGGTATCCTGAAGCATGCCAAGTCTCTTGCAGCTATCACCAACCCGACTACAAACTCCTACAAGAGACTTACCCCCGGATTTGAAGCCCCGGTCAACCTTGCATACTCAGCAAGAAACCGTTCAGCTTCCATGAGAATCCCGACCTATTCCCCGAGCCCGAAGGCCAAGAGGGTAGAAGTGAGATTCCCCGATCCGTCATGCAACGGCTACCTTGCCTTTGCAGCTATGCTGATGGCCGGACTGGACGGCATCGAAAATAAGATCGATCCCGGAGAGCCGCTCGACAAGGACATCTACGAGCTCGGTCCAGAGGAACTCGCCGCAGTTCCGACCATGCCGGGCAGCCTCGACG
>JBGOVD010000212.1:0-4631 GCA_041477935.1 Dissulfurispiraceae bacterium
ACTTAAACAGAAAGGAGGTGATTGGAATGGCTAAGGGCATTTCCGTCGTAAAAGAGACCCCTGTAACAAAGAAGCCGGAGAGCAAGAGCTCCTGCGGCTGCGGCTGCACGGAATCCGTAAAAACGAAGTAGTCTAGAGGTCAGGGAGTGGCGGGGGAGTGCACCCCCCGCCGCAAGTTTGCGGCTAAGAATGTCCGGAATAACGCACAAGTTCGGACCTCTTTTGTCCGGCAGGGCACTCCCAGTGGTAAAGTGTCATTGATCATTCAATAACTACTTCTCTAGCTTTTTCAAATGACTCCCGTCCCTCTAAATAGGCAAATACGGCGATACCGGCGGCGCCGATTGAATCCAACATCCCTATACCGGTAATTTCAAATCCCAGGCTTGCAACAAGCAGGACCACCGAAAGATATATGCAGGTCCTTGTGCAATGAGCATCGGCTATCAATGCCGGCGAATTATATTGATTGCCGATCTTGAATTTATAATGCATGAGAAGCCACATGGTCAAGATGGAAATAAAAGATATAATAACACCCCATACGGTCGTCACAGGCCTCGCGCCTTGATAGAGATTTACCGAAGCAGTGACTACAAGCCCGGCAGTGAGGATATAAAATGCCGTTCCGGTAACTCTCAGAGCGGTCCTCTCGAATCTGTCATTATCCTCGCTCCCGTTCTGTCTCATTCTCCGGATCATGTGCCAAATTCCGAGGCCCGATATCACCTCGACAAAAGAATCCACTCCAAATCCGAAAAGCGTGACTGTTTCATCTTCATATCCAAAATAGACGGAAACAATTCCCTCGAAGAAATTGTAGAAAATGGTGATTAATGCGAGCGCGTTGGCCCATTTGTAAAAGGTATTTCTCTGTGCGTCTGGTCGAAACTGAATTGATGCCACGTTTTATGGTAGCACTTTTTCAATATTGATTTCATTTCAATGGTTCTTTGAAGGGCTCACCGGAAGAGATATAATTAAGCAGGGAAGCAAGCTTCCAGCATAAAGTGTAAACCCTTGAGAATACATGTCTGGGGAGGACATCATCATGATGGGGAACGGAATGATGTACGGGCCGTATGGAGGCGGGATGTGGATGTTCTTCCACTATATTTTCTGGCTTCTTGTTGTTATCGCCGTGATCCTGCTGATAGTCTGGATTGTCAGACAGACCTCAGGGCGTGAAGTCGCGCGTGGGGGAGAGACTGCCATTGAAATACTGAAGAAGCGTTACGCTCGCGGGGAGATTTCAAAGGAAGAATTTGAGAGTATGAAGAAGGATATTTCGGAACCGTCTGCAAAGGATTAATATTGCGGTGAGAGGTTGTGGGATCAAGCATAGTGTCCCTGAAATCGTATCCCAGGTGTCTTTGCAAGGGGCGAATCCCCATGCAAAGACATGTCCGGTGTGATTAGAGGTTAATGAACAAATCAACTGTCTGATCTTTTCCAGCTCGGGTAATCTTGACTGAAATCACCCACCGGCCGGGCATTGTAAAATTGAGTTTGGCATTGTACCCCGGAGCTTTAAGCGTTGCGGCTGTGGTTGTCCCCATATAGGGCATCTCCAGGCTCTTCCTAGTCCCGGAAGCCTTCTCGCTCATGTAATAATTAACTTTTACCGCTGCATCGGTAATTGCTTTTCCGGCCTGATCCTTGATCGTGATGAGCAAATTGTTCTCTCCCACTGTGGGCGGCGTTTTATCAAAGTTCGCCGTGACCGTGTAATCGCCTGCTTTCTTTGTGATTACGTTGTCTTGCGCATATACTACTCCTGCCATCAAAACTACTGCCAGTATTAATACCGCTAAATGTTTCATGACGACCTCCTCATGTCTGTTAATTCTTCTTTGCAGCCTTTAAGGCCTCTACTCCAAGGAGCATTATCTCGACTCCTACTTCCATCCTAAGCCCAGCCTACCACTCAATGTTGAAGATAATATGAAGGGCCAAAAGGAATTCATTCTTATTGGTGCTGATGTCCCTCCACTGCCCCGTTCTGATCCATGCGCCCATCCTGTGGCATTCCGCCCTGATCCATCTGCATTTTCTTACTGTCCATTGAACTGTGATCCATCGAGCCGGCATTTCCGGTTTCATGATCCATAGAGCCATTATTCATTGAACCTTGGTCCATCGACCCGCCCATCTGGCCACCGTGCATTGAACCATGCCCAGATCCGCCTCCCATGGCAAAAGCGCTGCCCGCGATTAGTGCGAGAATTATGCTGCCTGCAATAACTGCCTTTTTCATAACCCCTCCCAATGTTTTCTTAGCTTCTTGAAATAAGACTATCATTTCATTGTGAAGAAAAAATGAAGGGCAACCGGGATTCAAAATAAAGCGACACGGATACAGCCAGCGACAGAGTGCCGGATACATGGGGCTGCATTTCAGCTTGATTAGCAGAGTTCTGCGAGAGTAAGAGACATTGACAACAAAATTGACCGGCCCCTTTGACTCTTAGGTTACCTGCTTCTATAAGGATCCGAGGCAGATGCCTCCACATCCGAATGCTCACTTTACACTCGGCAATCATTCGTCAATTACCAAAAAAACTTTAGGAGGGATATCCGCAGAGGACATACATTCAAAGTAAAATATTTGTTGAAGAGCTGAGTGCAAAGGAGTAATATTGTGGTTATAGAGTGTTATACGGTATGTTTGGGATGAAATATAATATTACAAGACCTGACCCCAAATTTATTTACCTGACCCCAAATTTATTTACACTGACCCCAAATTTAGACCGCAAATTTACCCCGACTATGATGACCCGCATAACGTTATGAGCGCTTACCTCCAGACAGGGCAGATTACTTGCCACGATGCGAGGGGCAGCATGATCGACTGCACCGGGAGCGGACAGGACGCTGAATTCAGAAGAGGCCTGCCTTGGCCTGCACCGCGATTCGAGGTTCTTGCCGATGTTGTTATCGATCGGATGACGGGGCTCGTCTGGAGAAGAAACGCTAATATGGCTGAATTCCCACTGGCATGGCAGGAAGCACTCGATTACATCGCAACAATGAATCGTGACAATGTATTAGGTTCTTCCGACTGGCGTCTTCCAAACCGTCGAGAACTCCGAAGTCTTATGAGTCACCAGACCAGGAAGCCGGCGTTGCCGGACGGGCATCCATTTGTCGACGTATTCAGCGGATGGTATTGGACGTCAACGACTGCGTCGATCAACACTGCCTATGCATGGTACATCCATATGGAGGGTGCACGGATGTTTTACGGCCATAAGGAGCAGTTTTATCTGCTATGGCCTGTTAGAGGAAAAGGTGATACAATTCTCCCTGCTACCGGACAAACCCAGTGTTATGACTCAAAGGGGCAAATCATCAAATGCGCACGATCGGGTCAGGACGGAGAATTCCGATCGGGAATGCGATGGCCTGAACGCCGTTTTCAGGAAGTGGGACGTATAGTCGTCGACCGGCTCACAAACCTCTGCTGGCGATCATCAGCCGACCTTACAGGAAGACAGTCGACATGGGAAGACGCACTCAAAGCGGTGAAGGATCTTAACCGGCAGGAGGGAGAGACTTATTCTTGGCGGCTGCCGAACATTAATGAACTGGAATCGCTCGTAGATTGCAGCACTCACAGTCCGGCGCTTCCTGATGGACATCTCTTCAGGGATGTCAGGGAAGGATACTGGTCTTCAACGACGAGCATGTTCGAACCAGACTGGGCGTGGGCACTCTATCTTACCAAAGGTGCCCTCGGCGTTGGACAGAAAAAAGGCGCGCATTTCTCAGTGTGGGCGGTGTGCGATCTTCCTTCTATGGAATGATGAAATGTTTAGTGTCCGCAATTGACATCCAACCGCAATATGCACAGACTCTAATAAGATAAGAAGTCAAAACAGAACAGAAAGAAGAGAGTGGTTACACGGATGTTCAAAATAAATCCAAAGCAAATTGGAGAGCTTTGTCTGGTTTTTGTTTTGATCTTCGTTTGCGCATACATGGTGAATTATGTCTGGGAATCATCACATGCCGTATTCCTCTATGAGGATCATGATTTTAATGCAATGAGATATGTGCCGATGGTCGCTTATGTTTCACTTATAGATGGATTCCTTGTCCTTGGTATCTACCTTTTCGTGGCTACATTATGGAAGGACATGGCATGGATTCAGGAGATGAACGGGAGAAAGATATGCACAGTATTGATTGCAGGGCTTCTGCTGGCCGCTGCCATAGAATATCGAAAAGTTTTTGTGACTAGATCCTGGAGTTATAATCAGCTCATGCCAACTATTTTCGGGTTAGGGCTTTCACCCTTGCTTCAATTAAGCATGACGGGGTTATGGGCATTCTGGCTATCGGGAAGGGTACTGTATCACAGAGAGAATCCGGAAGGAAGACGAATTAAGCAAATTAACATAAAATTCTAGCAAGAGGGGATGTATCGGTTGTGCGAAACGCAGTCGAAAGAAGTTGTGCGCAAATCGCCATAAGAGGCAGAGCCCTCAAAGACTGATCTGCACAAACGTTAATAGGACTCATATAAAGAAACGAAAGACGACATGTAAACATTTATGACGCAAAGGAAACAAGGAAAAGCGGTCAAGAGGTGGAGGATTCGAATATCAATAATCATGAGGCAAAAG
>JBGOVD010000279.1:0-3866 GCA_041477935.1 Dissulfurispiraceae bacterium
ACCTTCACCTTGCCGGAAAGCAGCATGTACATATAAGCATTGGACTCATCCTCAAACAGGACCGTCTGGTTTTTCCGGAACCGCTTGATTATTATCTTGCCGATAAAGGTAGCTATATCGGCGTCGGTCAGGGATGAAAACATCTGCATCTGCTTCAGATTTTCGAAAACTTCTTTTGTCATATCCATGGCATTATATACGCTCCTCTCTTTTTACATTTTACCAAGATATCCCGGATGAACCTATATCTATTTTCGTCATGCCCGAGGTCCTTAGTCGGGCATCCATTCTTTATACTTGAATTCCCGCCTTCGCCGACAGCAGGTGCCTTAAGCACGGGAAAGACGGCATTACGAATGTGCAGCCTATTTTGAGACCCTCAATAAGTTATAATAAAAGGTGTATCCCCATGAAAGCGCGGCCAGAAAATATGAACATATTGACGAACATAGTCGCCAGGAAAATTGAGCGTGTCGAAGATGCGCAATGCAGACTCACCCTCGGCGAAATCAAGAAACGCCTCGCAGACCTCGAAAGTCCGAGAGACTTCAGGGAAGCGCTGAAGAAAGGACGCGGCCCTGTCAAATTGATCGCCGAGATCAAGAAGGCTTCGCCATCAAAGGGCCTCATCAGAAGTGATTTCGATCCCCTTCAGATTGCGTCCGTATATGAGACGTATCCGGTCAGCGCTATATCGGTGCTGACCGAGGAGGACTTTTTCCAGGGGCATCTTTCATACCTGCGAAGGGTAAGGCAGGTAACATCCAAGCCCCTGCTGCGAAAAGATTTCATCATTGATGAATACCAGCTTTACGAGTCGAGGCTTTATGGAGCCGATGCGGTACTGCTGATAGCCGCCATCCTTGATAAGCGCCGTGCAGGCGAATATCTGCAGCTCGCCTCCGAACTCGGCCTTACGGTTCTATTCGAGGTGCATAACGAAGAGGACCTTGAGAAGGCCCTTTCCATCAATGCCGAGATCATAGGGATCAATAACAGGGACCTCACGACACTCGCCATAGATCTGACGACGACTCTTCGACTGAAAGCAAGCATTCCTGCCGGCAAGATCATAGTCAGCGAGAGCGGCATCCGAACGAGACAGGACGTCGTCACACTCCAGGATAACGGGATCGATGCCATGCTCATCGGCACCTCCTTTATGGAGTCACCGGATATCGGTAAAAAAATAAAAGAGCTGCTCCCGGACTAGGAGTCAGTCATGCTAAAGGTAATGTTCCTTTGCACCGCTAATTCATGCAGGAGCCAGATGGCTGAAGGATGGGCGCGCGAACTCGGCAAGGCCCTCATCGAGCCTTACAGCGCAGGGCTGATGGCAGCCGGGGTCCATCCAAGGGCTGCCGCCGTTATGCGTGAAGCAGGAATCGATATAACCGGGCAGAAATCGAAGGTAATCGACAAGAATCTCCTGATGAAAATGGATGTCGTCATAACCCTGTGCGGACATGCCGAGGCGACCTGTCCGCTTACTCCCGCAAACGTAACAAGGTTGCACTGGCCTATCGAGGACCCTGTCGGAACAAGAGGCACCGAAGAATTCATCATGAAGGATTTCAGAAGGGCAAGGGACGAGATCAGGGACAGGATTACAGCTTTCATACGGGAGATCGTAAAATCAGAGGGTCTGTAGCAATTTCGGTTCGGAGATAGGAGGATACATGTCTGAATTCATGGAAGTCATCGAGTGGTTCGACAATACCGGTGTCGAAATAGTGCATCGATATCCCGCCGAGGGGTCTGCTGAGATCAAGTTCGGCGCTCAGCTGGTTGTGCGAGAAAACCAGGCCGCTGTTTTCTTCCGCGACGGCAAGGGACTCGACATTTTTGGAGCGGGTCGCCATACTCTTTCAACCAAAAACCTCCCTATTCTCACCAAGGTGCTCTCGCTTCCATGGGGATTCACAAGTCCATTCAGGGCTGAAGTGTGCTTCATCAATCTGAAAGTATTCACCAACATGCGCTGGGGGACGAAAGACCCGGTCGCGTTCAAGGACAGCGAATTAGGCCTGATCCGCCTTCGCGCCTTCGGCACTTTTACTATGAAGATCACACAGCCGCTCCTTTTTATCAATACCCTTGTCGGCACACAGGGCTCATTCGGAACGAGCAGTGTAGAAGACTACCTTCGGGAAATCATAGTGTCGCGCCTCAACGACTTTTTAGGGGAGACAGTAGACAGTCTGTTCAATCTGCCGAAACATTATGATGAAATGGCGGTCGCGGTAAAGACGCGCCTCACCGAAGATTTCAGAAAATACGGGATGGAGCTTGTCGATTTTTTTATCAACAGGATTACGCCGCCTGAGGATGTACAGAAGATGATCGATGAGCGAGCCGGTATGCAAGCAGTAGGTGATCTCGACAAATTCTTCAAATACAAAGCGGCCAAGGCAATGGGGGATGCTGCAACGTCAGGCGGGTCGGCTGGAGGCGCGGCTTCCGGAATGGGTATGGGCATAGGCGCAGGCATGGGCATGATGATCCCTGGTATGCTTTATAAAGTGCTCAATCATGACGATTCCATGGAGCACATACTCGAAAAGGGAAAAGTAAACTGCCCCCAATGCCACGGAGAGGTTGCAATAGACAGCCGCTTCTGCCCTCACTGCGGACATCAGATGGTGGCAATCCGAAAATGCCCTCAATGCAACAGGGACCTCACCGAAAACGACAACTTCTGCCCGGCGTGTGGGCTCAATCTAAAAACAGAACTGCAGTGCAGCAATTGCAAGACTAAACTGCCGGCAGGCACAAAATTTTGTTTCAACTGCGGAGAGAAGATATCTTGAGAGGACTGTCCCCGGGTAATGTCCGCCGGTGACCACATGAACAACTATATCGTTTCAACCGAATGCCCCACATGTTCAGCCCCTCTCGATTTCAGCGAGGGGACCAATGCCGTACAATGCGGCCACTGCAGTTCAAAGCTCCTCGTCACCGGCAGGAAACAGGCACTCAGTTATTTCATATCACCGAAGGTCGACCACTACCGGGCGATAGCCTTAGCAATGAAGGCCCATCAGGAACAGGGCAGTGAGTGCCGGGTCATCAAACCACAAATATATTTCATCCCCTATTACCGTTTGACAGGAAATGATTTCAGATGGGAGGAAGCCCCGCGCATACCGGTGAAGCCGGACATTGAATATGGCCAGGCTGGGGGCTACGGTCCTGATTATGAGTGGGAGTATGAAGACAACAAAATAGATTTCGGATCGATATTCGGTCACGCCGGAGACCTCATAGATATTGTATTCGGCGGCAAGTGTGGCCAGGACGGCCCAATACTTCATGCGCAGAGAGATCTGCCGTCAGAAACACCACTGCCCCTTATGCTTCAGAAAAACAGAGCGGCAGAATCGGAAGATACAGAACCGGCCAAGGTCCGGCTTGGAGACCGATATATTGAAAAGAATTTCATCGCCTGCAACCTGCACGGTGAAGGCCTTTACTCCCTCGGGCTGAGACCAGCCGTACTTCGACTGGAGCTCTTTCAAAAAAGCGCGCTCAAGCAACTCGGCGAGATAGTAAACCCCGACCTGGGCGTAAATGAAGCCATGGGGAGCGGCATGAAAGACGCCGCTAGTCAGCCGCTGCTCTTCCGCGCTGTAATCGGTCGCATTCTGTCGATTATCTACTTTCCCTTCTGGGTGATCGAAATGGAACGCGATGGGGAACGCGTCTTGACAATCGTCGACGGCGTTTCTCAGTCGGTCGTCAAGCTGGACGCTGCGTCTTCAATCTATTCTATCCTGAATCAGGACCAGCTGTCGGAGCCGACGATTGCCGGATTCAGACCGCTATGCTGTCCCAACTGCGGATGGGACCTGCCGCTTCGGCCTGAC
>JBGOVD010000353.1:0-3102 GCA_041477935.1 Dissulfurispiraceae bacterium
AACCAAAGCCGAACTCAAGCAAAATCAAGGGCAATACAATTATCATAATATTGAGGACGGCCGAGTTGAGTATTACCGGAAATAATCTTTACCTCAGCCCTAATATGCCGCGATAGAGGCTATAAGTAGCAATGCGCAAGGTCGAAACAAGGTTTTTATTGCTATAAATGGAACGCTGCCCCCCGAAATTCTGGAGTCACTTATTATAGTTGACAATATTTGTAAACGCAACTGCTATCCTGAACAAATAATGCGCGTTTATAAGCCGTCGCAGGGTCCACCTACAGGTAAGTTCCGGCCATAGATCTGCCGCACTTCATCGGTATAATTTCCGTCTTCGGTATATAGATAGAGCGGCCTTTCGACTTTGAGACCGGTCCTTCCCTCTTTCACCGCTTCGATGAGGACCATCTTGGCCACCGATGCAATATTCGAATGAACAAAGCAAAGGCGCTTTGGTTCGAGGCAATGCTGTCTCATGGCATCCATTACTTCGGCGAGACGTTCCGGCAGATAGATGATGCAGAGTCTTCCATGATGCCTGAGAAGTGAAAACGCTGATTTTATGAGGGCCGCGATCGGAAGGTGTATTTCATGTCTCGCCATCGCCTTTTCATCGTAAGGACTGATAAGGCCCGTCTTTGTCTTCCTGAACGGAGGATTCGAAACTACAAGATCATAAGAGTGCAGCATGCCGCGGCTGTTTTTTTCTTCTTCTTTACTTCCGTACTTCCGATCTTCAGAGCTTCCGATCTTCAGATCTTTAATATCCGCGTGAACAACCTTCACTTTTTTGTCCAGGCCGTTAAGGGCCGCGTTCTTTTCGGCGAGCCTGACAAGATTTTCCTGGAGTTCGATGAGGGTAATCTCCGCAGCAGGATATTTCTTTGCCAGAAGAAGTCCGATGATGCCTGAACCTGCGCCGAAATCGGCGATCTTTTTCAGACGCGGTGTATTGACGAATGCAGAGAGCAGTACCGCATCGGCAGAAAACCGGTAGCCGCTTTTGTGCTGGTAGAGCTGAATATCGAGGATCGAATCAAGCGTATGCATCCCCTGAAAATTTTATCCTTCCTTAATCAGCGACAGGAGTGCTTCAAGCAGTTCTTCTTCCTTCACCTGCCTGACCACCTCGCCCTTTTTGAAAAGAAGTCCCATGCCTTTGCCGCCGGCTATGCCGAAGTCCGCTTCACGCGCCTCACCGGGACCGTTGACGATACACCCCATGACAGCGACCGAAATCGGCTTGTCGATCGACCGGAGTGCGAGTTCCACTTCCTGCGCGATCGGCCGGAGATCGACCTGACATCTGCCGCACGTCGGACATGAAATGATCTCAGCACCTCGCTTTCTTATACCGAGGGCGCGGAGTATTTCATAAGCGACCCTGACCTCTTCTTCGGGAGCGGCAGTAAGGGACACGCGCATGGTATCGCCGATGCCTTCAGACAATAGCACACCGAGTCCGACAGCGCTCTTGATAGCGCCAGGGAATGTCGGCCCTGTTTCGGTTATTCCGATATGGACCGGGTAGTCATGTCTTTCAGAGAAAATGCGATACGCATCGACAGTCATCATCACATTCGAAGCCTTGAGCGAGACCTTGATATTGCTGAAATCCATATCTTCCAATATTCTTATATGCCCCTCGGCACTTTCGACAATCGCCTCGGGAGTTGGGTGACCATATTTTTCTATGAGATGCTTTTCGAGAGAGCCTGCATTAACGCCTATGCGGATCGGAACACCGCGGTCCTTTGCGGCAGTGACAACCTCCTGCACTTTCCACGATGAGCCGATATTTCCGGGGTTCAGGCGCAGGCCGTCGATTCCTTGCCGGACCGCTTCCAGTGCAAGCTTCCAGTCGAAATGGATGTCGGCGATCATCGGGATAGTCACCTGGCTTTTGATGGCGCCCAAAGACTTGGCCGCATCTTCATTGATCACGGCAAGGCGAATGATCTCGCATCCGGCTGTTTCGAGTGCTTTAATCTGGGCAACGGTGGCGTCGACATCACGCGTATCGGTCTTGGTCATGGACTGCACCGATATCGGGCTGTCCCCTCCTACGGGAACCATTCCGACCTTTATCTGCCTCGTCTTTTTACGTTTGATCATAACTATGAATGCTCTTTTTCCTTATCTGTATTCCGGTCGGGCGCTGCCCTTACCTGCCGGATCGCTTGATTATGCTCAGCAAGTGATGATGTAAAAATATGAGTTCCGTCTCCCCTCGATACAAAATAGATATACGGCGCCTTCGCGGGGAATATTGCCGCTTTGATCGATTTAATCCCCGGCGACGCGATCGGCCCCGGCGGCAGGCCTTTGATGATATAAGTATTGTATGGAGTGCGATTCCTGAGATCGCTGCTTACTATCTTTAGTTTGCTGCTTTTGACGCCATAAATAGCGGTGGGGTCCGCCTGCAGCGGCATGCCGATCCGCAGCCTGTTGCGATATACCGCAGATATGACAGTTCTCTCTTCGTCGGTTATGGCCTCTTTCTCTACGATAGAGGCCAGGGACATCACATCGTTCTCGCTCCATCCGCTCTGCGACATCGCGGCTTTCATCTCGTCGGTGTAGGAAGCCCTGAGCCTGCCGACCATCAGTTTTACGATGTCCGCAGGCCGCGCACCTTTGGGCAGCTTGTATGTTTCAGGAAACAGATACCCTTCGATGCTGGGAGAACCGATGTTCAGTGATGACAAAAGGGACTTGTCCCTCGCAAGAGCGTTAAAGGCATCGGCTGAGATGAACTTCTTTTCCTGAAGCTTCTCCCCGATTTCGAGCAGGCTATCTCCCTCTACAATCGTGATCTCATACTCGATGATCCTGCCTTTTCTCAATTGCTGGAAGACATCGAAAGGCGAGATCCTGCTCCAGAAGTTGTAGTAGCCCGCGCGCATCTTCCTGTCCACGCCGGTAATCTTGCCGAGCGCCCGAAAGAGGAACTTGTCACGGATCAGCTTGTTCTCCGCCAGTATATCTATCGCACTCTTATAAGTCGCCCCCTGAGGGATCTCAATCTCTATAGGCGTGGCGCTATCATAAACCGGTACAAATAACTGGATCAGGATGTATATCGGGAAGATGAAA
>JBGOVD010000057.1:0-8628 GCA_041477935.1 Dissulfurispiraceae bacterium
ATTGACGCTTCGGGAGTCCCTTATGAATCCAGTATTGAAAAGCCATCTTGAGCGCTACTTCTACCGCGGTAGATCCGTTGTCTGAATAAAAGACTTTTGATAAACGAGGACTAAGGCCGCCGAATGAGGCATCTGTGGCATTAATAAGCTTTTCTGCGAGTTCTATTGACGGGACATTGCCGAGACCGAGCAGTGTCGAATGAGCGATCTTGTCGAGCTGTTCACGGACCGCATCGTCGATCTCTTTTCTCCTGTGGCCGTGAATGTTGACCCAGAGCGAAGATACCGCATCGAGATACCATCTCCCGTAAGAATCCTTCACAAAACAATCGCGTCCCTCTGTGATGATAACAGGTTTTTCACCAAGCCAATCCTTCATCTGGGTAAAAGGATGCCAGATGTACTGTTTATCCAGCGCAGCCAAGTGTTTTATATCATCGAGATAACTCATAAGCGTTTCATCCTGCGAAGTAATAATCTTTTATAATAACAGAGAATATCGAATTGAGTTGAATAAGATTCGTAACCGGCACCCATAATCTTCGTCAGACAAACACTGTCACAATTATCAGTCAAACAAGTACACAAAAATCAGCAGAATCACTATTTGAAAATTCCCCAAAATCGCTATAATTTATTACACTGGATCGTAATCAAAAGAATATACAATGCGGCCATTCGAAAGCACGCGGATGTAGCGGTCTGTAGCGTAACCTCAGAACTGGTGCAGTTATATTCAATATTGTAACACTATTGTAAATTGTATTTATCATCAGATCGGTGTATCATTGTAGGAGATGTCCCAATATAATATTGGAGGTTCAACATGAAGAATAAACATGAGATCGAAAAAATAGCTTTCGAACTTTATCAGAGGGATGGCTGCATGCAGGGACGGGAACTTGACCATTGGGTTGAGGCGGAAAGGATCTTCCATTCCAGACACACGGCAGCGGACGCGGTGGTCCCGGCTGCATCGAAAAAGGCTTCCGCAGGAACGGGCAAGAAGAAGGTTGCAATAAAAGCGAGCAAGACGGCTGCCGAAAGCAAACCAGCGAAGAAACTGCCTGCTAAGGCCAAACCCGGAAAATCCAGCTCATCTCAGAAAGAAGCGTCGCTATAATACGAAGCTCTGTTTGATCTCGTAACTTGATTGACTCCGGCGGTCGGCTGCAATGAAAGAAGCAATGTTTTACGACAAGCTCGGGGACGGCAAGGTCAAATGCCATCTCTGCTGTCAGTATTGCACGATATCTCCCGGCAAGCGCGGAATATGTGCAGTCAGGGAAAACAGGGATGGGGTGCTCAATACCCTGGTTTACGGGAGGGTAGTCGCGCGACATGTTGATCCTATCGAGAAAAAGCCCCTGTTCCATTTCCATCCCGGATCACGATCCTATTCTATTGCAACAGTAGGCTGCAACTTCAAGTGTCTGCACTGCCAGAACTACGATATATCGGACTATCCAAAAGAACACTCAGACATCCCCGGCATCGATATGACGCCGGAACAGGTGGTTAACGAAGCGGAACTTTCGGGCTGTCAAAGTATATCGTACACTTATACCGAACCCACCATCTTCATGGAATTTGCGTATGATTGCGCCAGGCTGGCACATAAAAGGGGCATGCAGAATGTATTCGTAAGCAACGGGTATACCTCTCCGGGCGCGACCCGTATCATCGCTCCTTATTTAGCCGCAAACAACATCGATCTCAAGGGTGACGACAATTTCTATAAAAAGGTTGTCGGCGCTCGTCTTCAGCCCGTGCTCGACACGATTAAGCTAATGAAGGACCTGGGCGTTTGGGTAGAGATAACGACGCTCATCATCCCGACTCACAATGATTCGGAGGAATTCCTGCAATGGGCCGCGGAGTTCATCAAGTCGGTCGATCCCGCCATTCCGTGGCATGTGAGCCAATTCCATCCGACCTACAAGCTGCTCGATAAACCCCGCACGCCGGTCAGCACCTTGAGGCGCGCGCGTGAGATCGGTCTCAAGGCGGGCCTCAAATATGTATACGAAGGCAACGTGCCCGGAGAGGGCGGCGAGAATACATACTGCCATTCATGCGGCGAACTCCTCATCGAAAGGATGGGCTTTTTCCTGAAGACGGTGAAGATGAAGGATTCTAAGTGTCACCATTGCGGCGCAGTCATCGAAGGCCGCGGCATGCCGTAAGTCCACCGCCGCATATTTCCTGTCTTTTAGTATTTCTTCCTGGCCCCGATATCGAATATGATATTCTTATATAGGCCATTCATTGGAGGAAGAGAGATGCCCAAATTTGCAGCGAACTTGACAATGCTGTTTACCGAAGTACCGTTTATGCAAAGATTCAACCTTGCGAAGGAAGCCGGATTTAAGGCGGTCGAATACCTCTTTCCGTATGACTATGACTTAACCGAACTTCAGGCGCAGCTGAAGGATAACGGATTGAAACAGGTGCTCTTCAATCTGCCCGCGGGTAATTGGGGCGCCGGAGAGCGTGGAATCGCCGCACACCCTGAACGAATAAGCGATTTCAGGGTCGGGATCGCAAAGGCGATCGAGTATGCGGAGGGCCTCGGGGTGTCACAGCTCAACTGTCTGGCTGGAAAGAGGGCACCTCAATACAGCGATGAACAGCAATGGACCGTTCTGGTCGAAAACGTCCGTCATGCGGCGGAGACTCTGCACGAGAAGGGAATGAGGCTTTTGTTGGAGGCTATCAACCATTTCGATATCCCTGGTTTTATTCTCAACCGGACTGAGCAGGGTTTGCAACTGATCGATGCCGTAGGTATGCCTAATGTCTTCATGCAGTATGATGTGTACCATGCCCAGAGGGAAGAAGGTGAATTGACCGCAACGCTCCGCACCAATATCGGCAAGATCGCGCACATACAGATTGCCGACAACCCCGGAAGGCATCAGCCCGGCACCGGAGAGATCAATTATCCGTTTTTGTTCAGAGAGATCGATGCACTGAATTATCAGGGATACATTGGCCTCGAATATATTCCGGCTCCTGATACTAAATCGTCGTTCGAGTGGATCTCTAAATTCGGGTACAAGCTATAGTGTGTCCGTATCATTGTGTGACCCGGAAGCGAGATGTACAGAAGTCTTTAAAATGCGATGTGAAACCATATTCAGTCGCGTATAGGGAGGGATTAAATGAAAGTAGGATTTATAGGTCTCGGAATCATGGGAAAGCCCATGTGCAAGAATTTGTTGAAGGCGGGCTATCAGCTGGTAGTTTTCAATAGGAGCAAAGGGTCCGTCGACGAGCTGGTAGCCGCGGGGGCTGAAGCCGCTCTGAGTCCCAAGGCAGTGGCTGAGCAGTCAGACGTCATCATCACCATGCTCCCTAATTCCCCGCAGGTGAAAGAGGTGATTCTGGGGGAATCAGGAGTGATTGAGGGTGCCCGGCAAGGCGCTGTGGTTATAGACATGAGTTCCATTGCTCCGCTTGTGAGCCGAGAAATAGCCGCAAAGTTGAATGAAAAAGGTATAGAGATGCTGGATGCGCCCGTGAGTGGTGGAGAACCGAAGGCCATCGACGGTACTCTATCGGTTATGGCCGGCGGCAGGAAGGAAGTCTTCGATAAATGCTATCCGATAATGAAATCAATGGCGGCCTCGGTAGTTCTTACAGGCGAGGTCGGTGCCGGAAACGTGACCAAGCTGGCGAATCAGATTATAGTGGCCCTGAATATTGCGGCCATGTCGGAGGCGCTCGTCCTTGCCACAAAGGCAGGAGTCGAACCGGAACTCGTCTATCAGGCCATACGCGGCGGGCTTGCGGGAAGTACGGTTCTTGACGGGAAGGCGCCATTGGTTATGGACCGCAAGTTCAACCCGGGATTCCGTATAAACCTGCATATCAAGGACCTGAATAATGTGCTGGAGACTTCTCATGAATTGAACGTGCCCTTGCCGCTGACGGCATCCGTCATGGAAATGATGCAGGCGCTCAAGGCCGACGGCATGGGAGATCTCGACCACGGCAGCTTAGTGAGGTTCTATGAAAAAATGGCGAAGGTGGAGGTAAAGAGGTAACCCATAAAAGGGATACCCGTCTCTGCCCGTTATATGAGGCAGCCTCATTGAAGCAGAACTGGAAACGTACCAATTTATCCTGAATTCCCCGAGGCTATTTATGTCTGCGAGACAGGTTGTTATTCTTGACGGCAGGCGAGCGGCAGACGAGGATTTGGCACCTATGCTTGCCATTCTGATCGATGAACTTAAGAGCGAAGGTGCCGAAGTTCGGACATTCAATCTTCTTGAAAGCAGAATCGCTAACTGCATTGGCTGCTTTGGTTGCTGGGTTCAGACTCCCGGCACCTGTGTCCTTGACGATGCCGGGCGCAAAATTGCAGGCTGGATCATTCGAAGCGACTTAACGATATTGTTTACACCTGTGACCTTCGGAGGTTACTCGTCGGAACTGAAAAAGATGGTGGACCGGTGGATACCGCTGACCCTGCCTTATTTCAACAAATGTCATGGCGAGATTCACCACCGGCCTCGTTATTCACGATATCCCAGAATTGTCGGCATAGGTGTCCAGCGGGAACTCAATGAAACGGAGGCGTCTATTTTCAAGACGTTGGTCGGGCGCAACGCTCTCAACCTTCATGCGCCAAGTTATGCGGCGGAAGTTTTTCTAAGTACCGATAATCCTGACAGGATCCGTCAACGATTCCTGACGGTGCTTTCAAACTCTGATTCCTTTCCCCTGGGCAAGTCGTTGACAGATCTCCTGCCGGCTCCGGGCATAACAGCGGCAAGGGCTGAATCGACAGGCAATCGCAGGGCCTTGCTTATCGTGGGCAGCCCTAAGATCAAACAGCCGAGTACGTCCGGCGTATTGGGTAACTACTTGCTTGAAAGACTGAAGGAGAGAGGTTGGGAGACCGAATCTGTAACGCTCAGACCGACCCTGCACCACGAAAAGGGACAGTCCGAGTTTATGTCAGCGGTAAAACGGGCCGGGCTCCTGCTCTTTGCCTTTCCACTTTACGTCGATGCGCTCCCTTCGCTCATGACAAAGGCACTTGAAGTAATATCCGCCCACAGGAAGGCTTTCGGCGAAGTGGAGCAGCAGCGGCTCGCTGTCTTATGCAACAACGGCTTCCCGGAGGCACACCAAAATATCCTGGCTTTAGCCATATGCCGCCTGTTTGCTATTCAAAACGGCATTGCCTGGGCAGGAGGTCTGGCTATGGGCGCCGGAGAGGCCCTGAGCAGCGGTCAATCCCTTACCGCAAAAGCTCGAGCCGGCCGTCCACCTGTCCGTCACGTCACGCGGGCACTGGATATTGCAGCCGCAGCCTTGGCTGAAGGGCGACCGTTGCCGGGCGAAGCTATAACCATGATAGCGCGAAACCCGATTCCTCTGGTGCCTACAGCTGTCTGGCATTGGATGTTCGTGCACTTTGGGAGCAAAGGCTGGCAAAAGCAGGCCGCGGAAAACGGCGTGAGTAAAGAAAGAATGACAGCAAAGCCCTATGCCGAGTGAACAACTGGAATAACCCGGTCTGGTTTGTATACGGGCATTATAGCCTGGAGACTCTTGCCGAGACTGATATCTCTGTCATTTTATTCCAGTTCACCATGCCATAAAGACAATATCAAGCGGCTGAATTGTCCTACGACACTCTATCCATTTTTTTATGTATAATGCAGGTATGCCTGCGGATAAGATAAAAGAGCGCCGCGAAAAGCCCAAGAATACGCACGTCTATCTCATCATCGTTCTCATTGTGGCATCTCTTGCAACTCTTATCAGCACCGCAATCATCTACAGGAATTCTCTCAGGGCCGCCGAAGAATCGCTCAGGCTTCAGGCCTTGGGAATAGCCGCCAGTCTCGAACCTTCACTGGTCGATGTGAAGGGGAAAGAGAATATCTTCAGGGATATCATCACCGAGGCATCATGGGAAGGTATAGCATTCATGGCTCTGTATGATCGGAGCGGCATGACGCTGCTGCATTCGAATGAAAATCTTGTCGGCCGACAAATCGATTCTCCTGACATCAGAAAAAGCGCGGATGAAGAGAAACCGGTCTTCGACCATTTGACACTGGGGACGGGCGAGGAGGTCTTTGTCCTCAATTATCCGATACATGCGCGGGACTCGGTGAGGGTGCTCAGACTGGCATTGCATCCATATCCGGCCCAGGATATCATCCGTCAGGCGCGGCTTCAGACGATCAGCATAGGCATTGTTGTCATCGGTATATGGATCATGGGTTTCTTCTTCATACGGGCGGTGAAGCGTTCGGAGGCTCTTTCTGTAATGATGGCGGAGAGAGAGAGGCTCGCTGTCATCGGCGAGATGGCGGCAGTGCTCGCACATGAAATCAGGAACCCGCTCGGCAGCATCAAGGGTTTTGCGCAATATCTTTCGGAACAGAATACAGGAGGCGGAGCGGAACTGGGTGTCATTATCAGTGAGGCGCGACGGCTCGAACGTCTTACCGAGGACCTTCTTCTTTTTGCGAGACCCTCGGAGGTAAGGGGCGAAGAGTTCAACCTCTTCGATCTGGCGGTCGAAGTCGAGAATCTTCTGCAGGAATCGGCTCATGAGAAAATGGCCTCGGTAACGATGAAGAAGGAGATCCAGTATGATATGGTTATGGTGTCTGACCGGGAAAAAATGAAGCAGATACTTTTCAACGTCCTAAGGAATTCCGCGGAAGCGGTAAGCGAGGGAGGACTCATAGAACTAAGTGTTGGGCGGACCGGCTGCGAAATTATTATAATAGTCAGGGATAACGGCGCAGGCATGGACGAAGAGACCATGTCGCGGGCCTTTACATCGTTTTTTACGACAAAGGCAACAGGTACCGGCCTCGGGCTGGCAATTGTCGATAGACTTACAACTGCACTGGAAGGGCGAATAACCCTTGAGAGCGCCCCCGACAGGGGAACGGTTTTCACGATTACATTTCCTGCGGCAATAAGTGGGGTGAGGCATGAATAGGCAGAATTTCAGGGTGCTTATCGTAGATGACGAAAAATCCTTTCTCCTTCTCATGACGAAGATACTTGAAGATGCCGGGTACTCTGTCAAAGGGCTTACTGATCCCGAATCGGCATTGAAGAGCCTTGATTCATTCGCGCCGAACCTGATTATCTCTGACCTTAAGATGCCCAATATGGACGGTATCCATTTCATGGAAGAGGCAAGGAAAGTCAGCGACGCAGATTTTATCGTAATCACGGCATTCGCGACGGTAGAGACTGCTGTCGCCGCCATGAAAAAGGGCGCAGCCGATTACATAACTAAGCCCCTGAAGGATCCGGATCAGCTCAGGATCGCAGTAGCTAGGATTTTCGATCGTCAGGGCCTGCTTACCGAGAATGCCCTCCTGAAGTCGGCGCTTTTTGAAGATATTCCTTCGCTGGATATCGTATTTGCAGGGATGGATGATGTACTCAGAGAAGTGAAGGATGTCGCATCCACCGATGCAACGGTGATGCTTTATGGCGAGACGGGAACAGGCAAGACATTGGTGGCCAAGGTCCTCCATTGCCTGAGCGAAAGAAAGGGTCCGTTTGTCGATATCAACTGTGCCGCCATACCCGAAAACCTGCTCGAATCCGAACTGTTCGGCCATGAGAAGGGGGCTTTCACGGGCGCGCTTCAACAAAAGAAAGGCAAATTCGAGCTGGCCAACGAGGGCACGATCCTTTTGGACGAAGTGTCGGAGATGAGCATGACGTTGCAGGCTAAGTTCCTGAAGGTCCTCCAGGAAAAGACCTTTGAGCGGCTCGGCTCGCTGACTACGCTCAAGACCAATGCGAGGGTCATAGCCGCCACTAACAGGGACCTGAAGCAAATGGTTGGTGACGGAAAATTCAGGGAGGACCTCTATTACCGCCTGAATGTCTTCCCCATCCGGATCCCGCCGTTGAGAGAGCGCAAATCGCATCTTCAGGAAATTGCACACTATCTGGTCGCCGCCATCTCCCGCAGGCTCGGTAAGGAATCGAAGACAATACCGGAATTTGTTATGGAACGCGTGATGGAATATCAGTGGCCCGGCAACATCCGGGAGCTTGAAAACGTTATCGAGCGTGCCATAATCGTTGCCAAAGGAACGGAACTGAATATCACCGGCATCGGGGTACCGTCTGAATCGCGGCAGGAACAGAATGTAAGCGGCGATTTGAAGGCCCTCGAAAAAAAGGCGATAAGAAATGCCCTTTCGCAGACGGCTGGAAACAGGAGAAAAGCGGCGGAGGTGCTCGGGATATCCCTGAGGGCTCTCCAGTACAAGATAAAGGAATATGGGATCGAGTGACATCTAGTTTATAATCCGGCTGGGCGGGATGCCCCAAAGTCTTTATAAATGCGATAAGAAACCGTATTCAGTTGCGAAATGTTAAATTTGACCTTAAGTGCGATCCTGGCAAATGTTTCAATTGGCGGGTATGAAAAGCCACCTCCCCTATCCCCTCCTTATCAAGGAGGGGATAAAGGGGTGGTTAGCCTTCGGGGCATCCCGCCCAGCCGGATTTAGCTTTGTGATTAATGCAAATATTGCATCGCAACTAGTGCAATATTTGCAGGGGAGTGCAGGGCATTTATAAAAATAACGTGATAAATCAAATTGGTTTGCGCTG
>JBGOVD010000107.1:0-6806 GCA_041477935.1 Dissulfurispiraceae bacterium
AGCTTTCGCACCTGCCTCCGGAGACATTGAAGCTGAACCGTGAAGGCGAATAGCCTCTTACCCTCGATTCCGCAATCTGTGAGAAGAGGTTCCGAATATACGTGAAGATGCCGGTATATGTAGCCGGGTTCGACCTGGGAGTTCTGCCAAGCGGAGACTGATCTATCGAAATGGCCTTGTCTAATTTTTCGATGCCTTCGATCCTCTTGCATTTACCTGGAAGGAGATTAGCGTTGTAGAGCCGGTTCACGAGGGATTTATAGAGTATCTCAAGGATCAGAGTGCTCTTGCCGGAACCCGAAACACCGGTAACGCAGACAAAGACTCCGAGCGGAATGGCAACGTCTATGTTTTTGAGATTGAACTCCGAAGCACCGATGACCTTTATGAATTCCCTTGGTTTTCTCCTGTTCTTAGGCAGCGGAATCTTCAGCTCGCAGCTCAGGTATTTTCCGGTAATGGATGAATCCATATGGACAATCTGTTTCGGACTTCCGGCTGCGATGATCCAGCCCCCGTTGCTGCCCGCCCCAGGCCCCATATCTATAACGTGATCTGCCCATCGGATAGTCTCCTCATCATGTTCAACTATGACAACCGTATTCCCCGCATCCCTTATTGCGGCAAGACTGTCGAGAAGTTTGGTGCAGTCGCGTGGATGAAGGCCTATACTTGGCTCATCGAGCACATAGAGTACGCCGGTCAGAGATGATCCTAATTGAGTAGCAAGCCTGATCCTTTGGGCCTCACCGCCAGACAGTGTCAATGACGGCCTGTCCAGCGTGATATATCCAAGGCCGACCCGCTCCAGGAACGAGAGGCGTTCTCGAACTTCCTTGATGACCCGTCGTGAGATAGTCATCTCTCTTTCTGTGAGTCTCGAAGCGAGGCCCTCAGTGTAAGTGGATGCGTCTTTCACCGACATCTTGGTATAATCCCCGATATCCATATCGCGAATTTTGACATGCAGGGCCTCTTTCCTCAGTCTCTTGCCGTTACAGGCCTTGCAGGGCGTCATATGAGTTAGTTCAATATCATCCAGGCCATCAAAAACGAATTCCTGTTCAGATGCGTCGGTCATCTCCAGTGGTATCATGTTTTCGAATCCGAGGCCGCTGCATTTAGGGCAGGCGCCATACTTGCTGTTAAAGGAGAAAAGGCGCGGTTCGATCTCCGGATAGCTGATGCCGCATTTGGCGCAGGCAAGGGTCCTGCTGAAAGGGATATCCTTCTGTTCGTCAATGATATTGATAATTACCGTATCCGCATATTTTAGAGAGGTGTCGATCGCATGCCTGAGCTGCTTTTCGATAGAGTGTTTGATGATGAAACGGTCTATTACGATCTCGATCGTATGTCTGACAGTCTTCCTGATAGATATATCCCGCGTCAAATCCACCATCTTCCCATCGACCCGCGCCCTGACAAATCCTTCCATCCGCATCTGCTGAAGTTCTTTTTTATACTCGCCTTTTCGTTCCCTGACAATGGGTGCAAGTATCTGTATCTTTGTTCCGAGGGGAAGGGCAAGTACAGACCTCAGTATGTTATGGATATCTTGTGTTGTGATGAGCGAGCCGCAATTGTAACAGTAGGGGGTTCCTATCCTGGTGAAAAGGACCCTCATGTAGTCGTATATCTCGGTTATGGTGCCGACCGTGGAACGGGGGCTCCTGCTGACGGTTTTCTGGGTGATTGCTATTGACGGGGAAAGGCCTTCTATAGAGTCGACTTCGGGTTTTTGCATCTGCTCCAGGAACTGGCGTGCGTAAGCGGACAGGCTTTCTACATATCTTCTCTGTCCTTCCGCGTAGATTGTATCAATGGCGAGCGACGACTTTCCGGAACCGGAAGGTCCGGTTATAACGGTTATCTTGTCGCGGGGAATCGTGACATTGATGTTCTTGAGATTGTGCTCCCTCGCGCCCTTTATGATAATGAAATCTTGCATGAACGCCGCCTGTGTAAAAGCATATCTTTTTACTATAACTTAAAGACCGGATTTTCGTCATTCGAGCCAAAAAGAAAAGCCCTCGGAAAAAATCCGAAGGCTTTTCACTAATTTGATATGGTAATTTTTTAGAACAAGCCTGAAACCTTGCCTGTTTCGGGATCAACATCAATTCTTCTGAATGCCGGGTTTGAGCTGGTACCTGGCATCAGGCTTATTGTGCCAGCGCAAGGGCAGAGGAATTTGGCGCCTGAATAAATCAGGACGTCCCTGATGGGGAGTGTCCAGTTTTTTGGCACGCCCTTGACAACCGGGTCATGGGTGAGGCTCAAGTGGGTCTTGACCATCATGGTCGCGAAGTCGGCGTATTTCGGATCTTCTTCCAGCATCTTGGCCTTGGCTTCAGCTTCGGGCAGCCAGGAGACGCCGTCGGCGCCATATACTTCCTTCGCAATGAGCGCTACGCGATCACGCAGTTTCATTTCGAGCGGATAGAGGTATTTGAACTCAGTCTTCTCGTTGCATGCATCTATTACTGCATCTGCGAGTTCCAGAGCGCCTTCACCGCCCTTGAGCCAATGCTGCGACTCTGCGCAGCGGGCACCGGCTGCTTCTGCTGCTTTCTTTACCGTTGCCACTTCCGCATCGGTATCAGTGTAGAAACGGTTTATGCAGACGACCGGGTTGATGCCGGATTTGCGGATGACTCCGATCATATGGACCATATTGGCGCAGCCCTTTTCGACCAGGGCAAGATTCTCTTTGGTGTACTCCTCGGCCAGTGCCTTGCCTGCGACTACTTTGGGACCGCCGCCATGCATCTTCAGGGCGCGAACAGTTGTAGTGAGAACCGACACATGAGGCTTTAAGCCGCTGAAGCGGCATTTGACGTTCCAGAATTTTTCGAATCCTATGTCGGCTGCAAAGCCGGACTCGGTTACATGATAATCAAAAAGTTTCAGGCCGACGCGGTCTGCTATGATGGAGGATTGACCGACTGCGATGTTGGCAAAAGGTCCCGCATGGACGAAGCACGGGTTGTATTCAGCCGTACTCATAAGGGTGGGGTTGATTGTATTGCGCATGAAGGCGGCCATGGCGTTACCAACTTCCAGATCGCCGGTTGTGACGGGTTTGCCGCTCTTGTCGAACGCAACAGTTATATTATTCAGGCGCTTTTTCAAATCCGCAAGATCTTTGGCGACAGCCAGGATGGCCATACACTCCGACCCGACAGCTATGCCGAACTTCGACTGCATCATATAGCCGTCAGTGCGTCCGCCCATACCGATTATGATATTGCGGAGGCTCTGGGCGCAGAAGTCCATGACCCATCCCATCTCTACGCGAGTCGGA
Source organism: Dissulfurispiraceae bacterium (assembly GCA_041477935.1). GTDB lineage: Bacteria > Nitrospirota > Thermodesulfovibrionia > Thermodesulfovibrionales > Dissulfurispiraceae > Fen-1308. The sequence continues at coordinate 3,308 of JBGOVD010000107.1, forward strand.
TCGATATCAAGACGGCGCATCTTAGTGAGACGCGCGAGCTGCTCATCATTGTAATTCCGCTCGTGCTGCATCCTGGAGGTCATGGCCACCATCGCCAGGTTGTGGGCATTCATGATATCGTTGATGTCGCCGGTAAGACCAAGAGAAAACTCGGTCATTGGAATCAATAGGGCGTTTCCGCCGCCCGCCGCCGTGCCCTTGACGTTCATGGTGGGTCCGCCAGATGGCTGACGTAGTGCGCCGCCTACGTTGACTCCGCGCTTCCCGAGTCCTTCCATCAAACCTACAGATGTCGTGCTTTTTCCTTCTCCCAGCGGAGTAGGGGTGATGGCTGTGACCTCGACATACTTGCCGTCGGGCCTGTCTTTAAGGCGCTCGATAACCTTGAGAAAGTCAATCTTGGAAAGTCTGCCCATAGGCAGCATTTCATCTTTTTGAAGCCCCAGTTTCTCTCGCCACTGCTCAGGGGTGGGCATGTGTTTTTCAGCTTCTTCCGAAATCTGCCAGTCAGCTAGCTTCGTCGCATCGAACGGCATAAATAAACCTCCTGAGATGTCTTATTTGGTGCGGATAAAAATATAGCTCCTGGAGCAAAGATCGAGGAGCTTTATTAACAAGCTTAACTTGAACGACACAATCCGACAATCATAATGCCGGGGCCGTTCCTGTCATTTTACAGAGGCGCTTGGCATGCAAGCGATGGGTTCGCGATCCAATCTTTCTATTCTGACGGCGCATACCTTGAATTCTGGTATCTTTACTATAGGGTCCAGGGCGTCGATGGTCAACAGGTTCGCAGCCGCTTCATGATAATGCATCGGGACAAAGACAAGACCGCTACCGACGCGCTGCGTAACACGGGCCTTTATGTCAATACTTCCGCGTCTTGAAGAGATCCTTATTTTTTCTCCGTTTTTTATGCAGAGCTTCACGGAGTCTATCGGATTTATTTCCACATAGGCCTGACCGGCATGTTTTTCAATGGGTGCAACTTTTCTCGTCATCGAGCCAGTGTGATACTGGTAAAGATTCCGCCCGGTAGTCAAAACATAAGGATAATCTTCATCTGCAGCTTCGACCGGTGGCCTGAATTTCAGTGCGGTAAATGGTGCTTTGCCTTTCGGGAAGCCCGTTTTGTAGAGATAAGGGGTACCCGGATGATCGACCGTAGGGCAGGGCCACTGAATGCCGCCTTTTTCGAGACGACTGTATGTTATTCCTGCAATAGTAGGCCAGAGCCGGCCGAATTCCATAAGGACATCCTCAGGGGAGCTGTATTTCATCGCGTATCCCATCCTGGCGGAGAGTGCCATAATGATCGACAGATCGTCCCGCGCTTCACCAGGCGCATTTACAGCCTTTCGGACACGCTGCACCTTTCTGTCGGTATTCGAAAAGGTACCATCCTTTTCAGCAAAGCAGGCAGACGGAAGGACCACATCAGCCAATAGGGCAGTCTCGGTCATGAAAATGTCTTGCACGACCATGAATTCCAGGTTCTTCAGTGCCTTCACGGTATGATTGGTATTGGGGTCGCTGATCACAGGGTTCTCTCCCATGATATAGAGCGCCTTAAGCTTTCCTTCGTGGGCAGCAGGTATCATCTCGGTAGCTGTCATGCCTTTTCCTGAAGGCAAAGATACTCCCCAGGCCTTCTCGAATTTCTCCTTCACCTCGGGCAGGTCAATTTTCTGATAGCCGGGCAGGACATTCGGCAGGCATGCTGCGTCAGAAGCGCCTTGTACATTGTTCTGGCCTCTCAGGGGATTGATGCCAGTTGATTCCTTTCCAATATTGCCGGTGAGAAGTGCTAGGTTTGCAGTCGCGCTGACGTTGTCAAACCCGGTCGTATGCTGAGTAATTCCCATCGTATAAAAGATACCGGCCTTGCGCGACCCTCCATACAACCTGGCAGCTGCAATAATCTTGTCCTTCGGGACGCCGGTTATCTGTTCGACTTGTTCAGGCGTGAATTCATCAACCGACTTCTTCCATTCCTCGAAACCTTCCGAATGTTTGTCGATGAAATCCTTGTCGTATAGACCTTCCTTCACAATTATGTGAGCGATTCCGTTCAACAGGGCGACATCGGTTCCCGGCCTCAACTGCAAGAAGTGCTCTGCGAACCGCACCATTGGGACCTTCCGTGGATCAGCTACGATGATCTTTGCGCCCTTCCGATGTCCTTTAATCATACGATTAGCGATAACCGGATGGGTCTCTTTCGTATTGGAACCGATAATGAAGATCACCTCTGCATTTTCGATTTCCGTCACTGAATTAGTCATTGCCCCTGAACCGAATATCGCGGCCAGACTGGCCACCGTAGGGCTGTGTCAGAGACGGGCGCAATGGTCCACGTTATTGGTACCGATTGCGCTTCTGATGAATTTCTGGAAAAGGTAATTCTCCTCATTTGTGCAGCGAGCGGAGGAGAGGCCGCCGATTGAGTCTGCGCCGAACTCCTTCTTGATTTCATTCAACTTCGACGATATATAATCAAGCGCGTAATCCCATGAAACTTCCTCAAAGGCGCCATTTTTCTTGACAAGAGGTTTCATGAGGCGATCAGGGCTGTTGACAAAACTGTAACCGAATCTTCCTTTGACACAAAGCCAACCCTCATTCCAGGTGTCGGGCTTGGAGGTCACGCGAATAATCTCGTTATTCCTGACATTAAGAGTAAGATTGCAGCCGACTCCGCAATAAGAGCAGACTGTATCGATTTCTTTTACATCCTTCTGCCTTCCCTTCAAAGACCACATCTTGCCGGTCAACGCGCCGGTAGGACATACCGAAACACACTGACCGCAGAACTCGCAATTCAGGTCTTCTTCGTATGGAGGGCATATCTTCGACTTGAAGCCGCGATATGTGAAGTCGATTGCCCCAAGACCCTGCACCTCATCGCAGACCTTGACGCACCTTCCGCACATGATGCATTTCTCCATATCTCTTTCGAGGAAAGGATTGCCGTCGCGCTTTGCGTAGACTCTGCGGTCCCCCTCGAATGTCGACCCCTTTGCCCCGTAAAAATAGGCAAGCTCCTGAAGTGTGCAGTCTCCGGCACTTTCACAGAGCATACAATCATTCGGATGGTCAGAAAGAATGAGTTCTAAAACGGACTTCCTCAGTTGTTCAATCTGGGGTGTTGAAGTCGTCACTTCCATTCCGTCCGTCACCGGCGTGGTGCATGAGGTAACTGCCCGTGGAATGCCCTTGATTTCGACCAGGCAGAGTCGGCACCCTCCGAAAGGTGTAAGTTTCGGATGATGACAGAGTGTAGGGATTGATATATCCAGCTGCCTTGCAGCGTCGAGAACTGTCGTTCCCTGCGGGACTTGAGTGGTTTTACCGTCGATGGTTATTTTCAGCATAACTACTCCTTGGCGACGGACTTGCATTTGCAAACGTCAAAACAGGCGCCGCACCTGACACACAAGTTAGTATCCAGCTTGTGCGGCTTCTTCTTCTCGCCTGATATCGCAGCAGAAGGACA
>JBGOVD010000030.1:0-10769 GCA_041477935.1 Dissulfurispiraceae bacterium
AGGCCCATACAGTATGAGGGATGATATCCGGTCCGCCTCTATCGCCCTCCTGAGCAGCTTGTCTTTGCCGACGATATGTTCCTGTCCAACGTATTCATCGATACTTTGCGGGGCCATCCGGTAAGCAAGGGGTTCGACCTGAATGTCACTCTTTCCTGTCGGCTTTTCTCCCGACTTCTCCGGCGGCTTCCCTGTCGGGTTGATGTCGGCCTCTGAGTCAAAAAGGTCCATTGTCAGACCTTTCCGAGCATTTTTATAAAAACCTTGAGCAGATCCGGATCGTAATTGCCGGCCTCTTTAGAGATAGTAGCGAGTGCATAAAAGGGGGTGAATGCCGGCTTGTACGGCCTGGCAGTGGTCAATGCATCATAGCAATCGGCTATAGCTGTAATCCTGCCGAAGGAAGTTATATCCTTCTCGGTAAGATGAGACGGGTAGCCGCGCCCGCTGATTTTTTCATGATGCTGGGAAACTGCGGACAGTGATTCTTTCGGGATGCGTTTATTTTCCTTCAAAAGCTTTTCGCCTTCGTAGACATGGCTCTGTATGATGAAGAATTCCCTGTCATCGAGCTTTCCCTGTTTGTTGAGTATTTCCGCCGGAACGGCACTTTTGCCTATATCATGGAGCATTGCCCCCATACCGAGTTTCTCGATATCGTCTCTATTCAGGTCAACCGCCACTGCCAGACCGACCGCCATAACCGCTACATTCACCGAATGGGTATAAGTGTAATAATCGAAACACCTGAGAGACAGCAGGTCATGTATTGTGTCCTTGTTGCCAACAATAGAATCAATCATGTGATTTACAGAATCCTGGGCGTCCTTTATCCGCGCTCCGCTCCGGGGGTCTTCAAGGAGGTCTTTCATGATCATCTTGGAATTCTCTTTAATGACTATGGCCTTCACGCGTTCAACATCTCTGCCCGTGACATTGCCCGATCGCAGGACGGAGTTGAGGTATTCATTATAAAGATGGATATCGGACCCTGATATCATTACATCACCAGGAAGAGAAAGAACCTTTTCGTCGATTTCGGCCGGAAGGCTGGGGCTTGCATGAAGGACAAGCGAATAGGCATAGTTTTTCATTGAATATATGCAGAAGGGCACCGACGACCCCGGTATAAGCATGCCCTTGTCTATCTGATGATACTGGTCTTTCCGGAATGTATAATCCTTGAAGGCCTTATGGCTGTCGAGTACGGATGTTCCGTCGTCGACACCTTTGGCCATATAAGAATCCAGGACTTCCTTGTCTTCATCAACAATATACAGTTCATTGAGACCCCGATCTACAAGAAACTCCTGGCTGATCTTAGTAAAGTCGGCGCCGGCTGCAAAGAGCTCCCTGAATATGCCTCCCTCTTTCATATACACATCAAACGGCAGTCTGGTCCCGACGATAAGCCTGTTAGCGGCAAATGGGAAATACCCTTTCCTGTCGATCGTCCTGAAACTTGTTGCCACTATCACTACTCCTTCATCAGATGCCCGTCAATCAGGCTGTACTCTCCGGGCCTGCATGATAGATAATTATGATGAGAATGTCGGTGATTTTGCAAGATTATTTAATCATCGCCCCGACATATCGGGGCATTTCCCCGAGCGAGGTCGGCACCAGAGAGGTTTATTTGCAGTGAGCTGACCCACGACGTTAATTTAACGATAATTATCATTGTGATATCTTGATAAAAGGCCATGTAACACTTATAATGAGAAATGTTGACTTTAAGTCTTGCACTTACCCGGGCATCGATAAATGTCGGACCGACGGTCCCTGCTGAAAGATTGGTATTAATATGGATTTAATCGCTATATCAGGTCTGCTTATCGGCATAGGGGCCATCGTTGTAGGTAATGTTGTCGAAGGCGGCACGACTGCACACTTAATTCAGGCCGCTGCGGCCATGATAGTCTTAGGGGGCACTGCAGGCGCGACAATGCTCAGCTTTCCGCCCAAGGACCTTGTAAACGCCTTTAACTCTCTCGGTATGGTCTTCTCGAAAAAGGACCAGGATCCCCGGCTCATTATCGAGGATTCCGTCAACATCCTGATCCAGGCCAGACGCATGGGGTTGATCGCACTGCAACCTCAGATCATGGAGATCAAAAATTCTTTCTTGAAAAAAGGACTCAATCTCGTTGTCGACGGCATGCCTCCCAGGATGATACGGGACATTCTCGACCAGGAGATCTCCACCTTCGAGACGGGGATGAGGCGTTCGGCCAAGGTCTTTGAAACTGCCGGCGGTTACGCTCCGACGATAGGAATACTCGGAGCAGTGCTCGGGCTCATACAGGTAATGAGTAATGTGGCCGATCCGTCGAAAATAGGTTCGGGAATATCTGTCGCATTCGTGGCGACTATTTACGGCGTCGGCTCAGCGAATCTTATTCTGCTTCCCATAGCCAAAAGAATCATCAGCCGGATGAACGACCAGATCTACATGATGGACCTCATCGTCGAAGGGGTGCTCGGTGTCGAGAGCGGCATTAATCCGTATTTCCTGAGGTCAAAGCTTAACGCCTTCCTTGAAGACCGTGAAAAAACTGCATAAGAAACTGATCCCATGACTGCATGGACCTCTGACGAACTATGAGAAAAAGAAATAGAAGGGAAGAAGATCACGATCATCTTGACAGATGGCTGATATCCTATTCCGATTTCCTGACCCTCATGTTCACCTTCTTTGCGGCGCTATATGCGCTTTCAACTGTGGACAAGGAGAAGGTCGGGCAATTCTCGACCTCATTGAAACAGGCATTCAACGTTATCGAAAGACCCGTAGCGGGATTTGAAGACAGCAAAAAGCCGGTCTTGGCCGAGATGCGTAACAGTCTGGCTAATGTCGAGGGTATTTCGGTAAAGAGCGACCCCAGAGGGCTCGTTGTGACTCTTTCGAATGATACCGCCTTCATGTCCGGATCTGCAGACATCAAAGAAAAAACGGCGGCTGCCCTTGACACACTGGCAGTCATCCTTAAGAAAAACCCCGGCAGGATAGTGATCGAGGGACATACCGATAACGTACCCGTCTCAGGGCCTAAATATAAATCCAACTGGGAGTTATCGACGGCAAGAGCTTCAAGCGTCCTCTCAGTCTTAATCGAGCAGGGGCTGGACCCCAACAGGTTTATAATAGCCGGATACGGTGAATACAGGCCGCTTGCCTCAAACGCCACCGAAGATGGCCGCGCGTTAAACAGGAGGGTCGAGATAGTGCTGGCCCCGGTGTCCCTGAGATAGAAGCTTTCATTTATATAAACAGAATATTTCGAAGTGGTATAATGAACAGGAAGGAGCGTTATGACTGATTTCAGCGAAAAAAATCTCAGGGAATTTTCCCGTGTAGACGCCGTGATACCCCTCGATGTGCGTCTTGTTCCACCAGAGGAACAACAAAATATCAGATCCCTTTTTGTCGGTGAAACAACGCTGCCTGAATACCAGGTGCCGCCTGAGGTGGAGGACATCGTTCTTTCCGAATGGCTTAAAATGCTTAACTCAAAGCTGGATGCCATTCTTGCCTCTAGCGCCTCGCGGGATGACAGGGTGCCGATCATGTCACAGAAGAAGGTTAATATCAGCGGGGGAGGCCTCAGCTTCGATGCTCACGAAAGGTACAATTCCGGCGATGTTCTGGAAATGAAAATAATGCTGCCGGTCTCTCCCGGTTCTGTCTTGTATGCGTACGGCGAGGTAGTAGATGTTCGCATCGCCGGCAACGACTATCATACAGCAGTAAAGTTCATATCCATAGACGACGAGATCAGAGATGAAATCGTAAAGTTCGTTTTTAAGTCACAGCGGGACATCCTGCGAAAAAAACGGGGGTAAGTCCGAAAACGTTATGTTCATTATCATCGGTGCAATAATAGTTCTGGCAAGCGTTATCGGCGGCTATCTCATGGAGCACGGAAACCTTTCGGTCCTTTTCCAGCCTTCTGAACTGGTTATCATCGGCGGCGCTTCTATAGGCGCATTGGTTATTGCGTCACCACTTACGGTCATAAAAAATATTATAAAGAGCGTCATCAAGGCACTTACAGCGAAAGGTTATGCTAAAGCCGACTACATGGATTCCCTGATAATGCTGAGCGAGATATTCTCCAAGATACGCAAAGAGGGCCTTGTCTCCATCGAAGCGGATGTCGATAATCCGGAAGAGAGCAAGATATTCAGCGGTCATCCGAAGTTCCTGAAGAACCATCATGCAGTAAACCTCGTTACCGATACCCTCAGGACCGTCATGACCACCAGCATATCTTCTTATGAGCTTGAATCCATGCTTGATAACGAACTCGACGCTCATCATGAGGAAGGCTCTGCCCCGGCAAAGAGTCTCAACAACGTTGCCGACGCCCTCCCCGGACTCGGTATCGTCGCGGCGGTACTTGGGGTCGTCCTCACTATGGGAAAGATGAAAGAGCCTCCCGAGGTCCTGGGAGAAAGTATCGGCGCGGCACTCGTCGGCACCTTTCTGGGCGTTTTGCTCTGTTATGGTTTCGTCGGCCCCCTGTCCAGAAATCTTGAGCAGATGGTCAATGACGACAAGGAATACCTCAGTGTTCTCAAAGTGGGATTGGTATCATTCATAGGCGGCGCTGCGCCCCAGATTGCCGTTGAATTCGCGAGGCGCTCGATTCCCGGTCATGCAAAACCATCATTCGTAGAGGTCGAAGATACCCTTCGTGCGATGAAGAAATAATTTCCTCCGGACGATAATAAAATAATGGCAGACAAGTCGAAGAGTACCATCATCATCAGAAAAGTCAAAAAAAGCCACGGTGGGGCCCACGGCGGCAGCTGGAAGGTTGCTTATGCCGATTTCGTAACCGCGATGATGGCCTTTTTTCTTCTGCTTTGGCTTATATCTATGGTCACCCCTGAAAAGAAAGCTTCACTCGCCGATTACTTCCGCAATTTCAACATCTTTCAGCAAGGGGGTCAGTCCTTTATGGAACAATCTTCCAGTATTCACAAAGACGTTAAAACGTCTACTGCGGAGATTGTCACAGGAGAAATGTCGGCCGAGGACTTGAAAGAAAAACTGAAGGTCGCCATCGAAGAAAAGTTGAAAAACCTTAAAGACCAGGTGCTCCTCGATATCGTCGACGGAGGTGTGAGAATTCAAATTGTCGACCTCGAAGGCCGTCCCATGTTTCCTTCAGGCAATGCAGAACCGAATGACAAATGCAAACAGATCCTCAAAGTCGTAGCGGAAAATATAAAAGACACCACTAACAGAATTGCCGTCGAAGGACACTCGGATTCAGCCCCATTCAAGGGAGGAAAGATCACAAACTGGGAACTATCTACTTCAAGGGCATCGGCAGCCAGAAAGGAGCTTGAACGGGACGGGATAGAGTCGAGCCGTGTAGCCAGGGTGGTGGGTTATGCCGACAATGAACCGCTTATCAAAGAAGATCCTACGGATGCCCGGAACAGACGTATCAGCATAATACTTCTGGCCGGCCGCGTAAAGTCATCCGCCCAGTCTCCGGGAGCAGCGCGTTCTTCAGGTGCTGCCCAATCGCAGCAGGCGCAGCCACAGCCGATCCCAATTATCCCTCCGTCAGTCGCGCCCGCGCCGGCCCAACAACCGCCTGCCGACAAAATAGAGACCTACAAATTGCCGCCTCAAGACAGCCGGACAGCAACTGACAGGGACAAAAAGAAGTTTGTCGATCCCGGAGTCAGGCCTGACAAGCCTATCGACGTAAGGCCTTCGATCTTCCCCGGCCTCGACCGCTGAATCGAGGCAGATGCCTCAACTATCAGTAGTGCCGTCTGTTGATGAACGTTACTGATATATGCGCTTTACAGCCTTCTGTTATTAGATTACTTATAATTATATTATTATTTCAAATCACCACAAATCCGCCTTTCCCTTGACAATTTACGCCTGAAATAAGCATGATAATCGTCGGACTTCAGTTAGGAGAATATACAAATGCAAACTCCAGGATCCTACATACCTTACGAGTATTTGCCGGTCATGATCATCATGATGATATCAGTTATGTTTTCCGTTGTAGTGCTGCTCGTCGGAAGCATCTTCAGGCTCAGAAGACCTTATAAAGAGAAACTTCTTATTTACGAATCAGGCAACCCTCCTGTCGGAGAAACGCGGGAACGTTTCAGCATTAAATTCTATATCATAGCCATGCTGTTTGTAGTATTCGATGTTGAAGCAGTGTTCCTGTATCCGTGGGCGCTGGTATTCGATAGCATTGGTTTGTATGCCCTGATCGAGATGTTGCTTTTCATTGTCATGCTTCTCATCGGCTATGTCTATGCCTGGAAGAAGGAAGCATTCAATTGGTAGCGCGGAGGGAATTCGAATGATTGTTGACGGAACTACAGCCCTTATAGAAGTCGAAGAAGGGATAAGGATCATACCAGGCGCCAATACGATTGTCTGCGCACTGGACAAGGTCGTAAACTGGGGCAGAAGATCCTCGATCTGGCCTATGACCTTCGGTCTTGCCTGCTGTGCAATCGAGATGATGGCCACCGGCGCCTCTCACTATGACCTTGACCGTTTCGGCGTTGTCTTCAGGGGTTCACCAAGACAATCGGATGCCATTATCATTGCAGGGACATTGACAAAGAAAATGGCCCCTGTGGTCAGGATGGTTTACGATCAGATGCCGGAGCCCCGGTACGTTATTGCTATGGGAAGTTGCGCCTGCAGCGGAGGGATCTATAACACATACAGCACAGTGCAGGGAGTGGATACCATCCTGCCTGTAGACGTGTATATCCCCGGCTGTCCTCCAAGACCAGAAGCGCTCCTTGACGGCCTGATCAAGTTGCAGGAACTTATAGATAAAGAACATTTCAAGTGGAGCAGGTGGAGATAATTTGACACCCCTCGCGATTGCCGCACTAATTAAATCAAAATTCCCGGCCGAAGTAGTAGAAATCACGGAATTCGGGGACCAGGTCTCGGTCCTGGCAAAGAAGACCAGGATCCTCGAAATAATGTCATTTCTCCGGAACACCCCCGAGCTTTATTTCGACTATCTCACAGATCTCTGCGGCGTCGATTATCAAGGGAGAAAAAACGACCGCTTCGAGGTCGTCTACCAGCTTCGTTCCATCTTGCATAATCACTGCATAAGAATCAAAGCCGCCGTACCTGAGGATGACTGCAAGATAGACAGCGTCGTACGCATATGGGCCGGAGCAAATTGGCACGAACGCGAATGTTTCGATATGTATGGCATCTCTTTCACGGGACATCCTGATCCGCGAAGGGTCCTCATGCCGGAAGATTGGGAAGGCCATCCCCTGAGAAAAGACTATCCACTCAAGAGCGATCTCGGCGAAGCCGAATGGAAGGGCTTCAAAGAGGTACTCGAGACTGTCGAGAGAAACAAGAAATATGAGGTCCGCTGAGCCATGATAAAGAAAAAAGAGCTTTCGATCAACATGGGGCCGCAGCACCCCGCTACACATGGGGTTTTGAGGCTGGTACTCGATCTTGACGGCGAGACCGTCGTGAAATGCACGCCCCACGTAGGATATCTGCATCGTGGGACCGAGAAGCTCGGTGAAAACAGGACTTATCCTATGGCGCTGCCGCTGACCGACAGGCTCGATTATGTTTCGAGCATGTCAAATAATATCGGGTACTGCGTTGCTGTCGAGAGACTTCTCGGGATAGAAGTGCCTGCCAGGGCCAAGTACATAAGGACCATCATGGCTGAACTCACGAGAATAGCCAACCATATCGTCTGGATTGCGACTCACGCCCTCGATATCGGAGCCATGACGGTGTTCCTTTATGGGATGCGCGACAGGGAGTGGATACTTGACCTCTATGAGATGGTTTGCGGCGCACGCTTGACCGTCACTTATCCAAGGATCGGCGGCGTAAGATGTGACGTCGATCAGGAATTCATGGACAGCTGTTATAAGTTCATTGAGGACTATCCAAAGCGGATCGAAGAATATGAGACCCTTATCGACAAGAACCGGATCTGGCTTCAAAGGACCGTTGGGATTGGAATCATATCGGCAGAAGATGCCGTAAACTGGGGATTGACCGGCCCTACACTTAGGGGATCAGGGGTAGCCTACGATGTCAGGAAAGCCGCTCCATATGATGCTTATAACGAGATCGATTTTGAAGTACCTGTTGGCAAGAACTGCGATGTCTATGACAGGTATCGCTGCAGGATGGATGAGTTAAGGCAGTCGATACGTATTATTAAACAATGCCTCGACAAAATGCCCGACGGGCTTGTGCTCGCACCCGAAGCCCCACCATACGACATGCCCCTCGGCAAGCCGCGCGTAATGCCGGGTCATCCGACGGGAGCTATCCTTCCGGGTGAGGAAGAAGATGAAAAAAAGGAACCATTTGACGAACTATATTCGGCGACCGAAGTCCCCAAGGGTGAACTCGGTTTTTATTTCGTCAATGACGGCACTGCAAGACCCTACCGGATGCGTATTAGAGCACCTTCCTTCGTCCATGCTTCGGTATTGCCTAAATTGAGCGAAGGGTCCCTTGTTGCAGACGTCATCGCAAATATAGGGACGATCGATATAGTTCTAGGGGAGTGCGACAGATAATAAGGTGGTTATGAATGGATATTAACTCATTCTACGGATTTCTTGGGACCGACGCTACGGATTTCATCTTGAAGATGATCATCATGGTCGCGAAGATCGCGGTTGTTATCGTCATCGCGATGCTCCATGTTGCCTACTCAACATGGTGGGAAAGAAAGATCATCGGCCACATGCAGATTCGCCTCGGCCCCATGAGGGTCGGATATCACGGGTTGCTTCAGCCTTTCGCCGACTTTATCAAGCTTTTCTTCAAGGAAGACATTATCCCCAGCTCCGGCGACCGGGCTGTATTCCAGCTGGCTCCGATGATCGCCCTCTTCGCAACTGTAAGTTCGCTGGCCGTAATCCCGTTTTTCGATGACTTCGTAATAGCAAATATAAATGTTGGACTACTGTACCTGTTTGCCATGTCGTCGTTGAGCGCATACGGCATTATTCTGGCCGGATGGTCTTCGAATTCAAAGTATGCATTCCTCGGTGGCTTGAGGTCTTCCGCACAGGTCATCAGCTATGAGATAGCCCTCGCGCTCAGTCTCGTCGGGATAATGATGCTGTCAGGCTCCCTTAATCTTGTCGAGATCGTTGAGGCCCAGCAAAAACACTGGTATGGCATGTATGTAGTCATACAGTTTCCTGCCTATATTCTGTTTCTCATCTGTGCCTTTGCCGAAACTAACAGGACCCCGTTCGATCTTCCCGAGGCTGAAAGCGAACTCGTGGCAGGGTATTTTGTCGAATACAGCGGGATGAGATTTGCCCTCTTCTTCCTGGGCGAATACATAGCCATGATAATCATGTCGTGCATAGCAGTCACCTGTTTCTGGGGAGGCTGGACCCTTCCTCCCGTAGTGATGAAGGCTCTGCCGTTCCTGGCCTTTGTGCCGGGTATAGTCTGGTTCCTGCTCAAGGTATACTGTCATCTGTTCCTTTATTACTGGGTCCGCGCCACGGTTCCGAGATTCAGGTATGACCATCTCATGAGCCTTGGATGGAAAGTGCTTATCCCCCTGGCCCTGGCAAATATCGTAATAACTTCAATCGTGAAGTTTCTGTTTTAAGAGGGTGCGACCATTGACTGTCAAACAATTAATTAATAAGGTTTTCCTCACCGAGATTCTTAAGGGAATGGCGCTCACCTTCAAGATGATGCTCTCAAAGCCTGTCACGATACAATATCCTGATGAGAAACGGAAAATCTATCCCGGATTCAGGGGAAAGCATGCTTTTGTCAGGGACGCTAAGACCGGCAGGCAGAAGTGCATCATGTGCATGAAGTGCGTCAATATTTGCCCTTCTCAATGCATTTCACTGAAAAAAGGAAGAGATGAGAATAACAAACCTTTCCTGGACCGCTATGACATAGACGCCCTCAGATGCATATACTGCGGTTATTGCGTTGAGGTATGCCCCGTATGCGCCCTCGTCCTTACAGAAGAGTATGGATATTGCTCCTATACGAAGGATGAAATCTTTTTTGACAAGAATAAGATGCTGAAGAATTGGGACGAGTTTGCATCGAAACTCAGCGGTGATGTATATTGGAACAAATTCTGGCGGCCCGACGGCGTCGACATATCCAAGATGCCAAAAGCCAAGAGGGAGCAGGCGCCCGTGCAGATACGCCCTATTGCAGCAACGCCATCGGATACTGTGCCGGAAAAACCACCGGTTAATCCGGCGGAAATAACGCCCGAACCTGTTGCTAAGGTCGAAGAAAAACCCGAAGAAAAAAAGCCAGAAGAAAAGGAGGTTGTCTAAATGCTGCCGGTGATCATCTTCATCTATTTCGCCCTAGCAATGACCACCTTGTCCATCCTCGTGATAACAAGAAAGAACCCTATTCACAGCGTGCTCTTCATGCTGGCGCTCTTTTTTCATATCGCGGCCCTTTACCTCTTTCTGAATGCGGAATTTCTTGCAGCGGTGCAGGTCATTCTGTACGCAGGCGCTATTCTCGTTCTGTTCCTCTTCGTCATCACGATGCTGAACCTGAAAGCAGAGATCTTCACCGAACCGTTTATAGGTGAGTGGCCTGTCAGTCTCGCGATAGGATCGTCTTTGCTTCTCCTGATCTTTTTTTCGATAAGAGATTTTCTTAAAGGCCCTGTCGGCACCTATTCAATAGAAGTAATCAAACAGGAAACGAATACCAAGATCCTGGGAAGGGTCTTATACAC
>JBGOVD010000357.1:0-3060 GCA_041477935.1 Dissulfurispiraceae bacterium
AGTGCAAACTGCCTGCCGGCTTTGCCGGGGGCTGCAACTAATCGCAAGTTTCTTCTCAATCCTTCACTCATCTGCAATCCCCCCCATCAACGAGCATAGATGTCTTTTTATGATGCCATTTGATAATGTATGCTTTAAAAACGATCAGAAACGCTGCTTCTCCTCTGACTGCATCACTATAGGTTATCGGGAAATCAATTAATCTCTTTATTTTAATATGCTAATACAGAAGAGGTTCGACGTTCAATTGAAAATTTGCACTGGCAGGGATAATATAAGGCTAGCCGATCTCAGGCGATAGATTCTTTTAAGTTAGTTTATTTTCCTTGATATCGATCAGTTAAATACGGAGAGGGGGGGATTCGAACCCCCGGTGAGGTTACCCCCACAACGGTTTTCGAGACCGCCGCCTTCAACCGCTCAGCCACCTCTCCACGTCCGCAAAAGACGACCTGCTATTATACATGAATGATTTTTACCTGGTCCAGTCAGAAGACGTCGAAGTTCTTAACTTATCCTGTCTCAGGTACTCGTCTACGTATAGCAAAGAACCTCTTAAGCAATTGCGCGCACTCTTCTTCGAGCACACCCGATACGACCTCGACTTGATGGTTGAGCCTGCTGTCGGAGAGCAGGTGATAGAGGTTCGCTACCGCTCCTCCCTTCACGTCGCCGCATCCGTATACGAGTTTGCCAAGACGCGCATTCACCATCGCGCCTGCGCACATGGGGCATGGTTCCTTGGTGACATAGAGGGTGGCATCTGAAAGCCTCCATCGCTGCAGCTTATGAGCGGCTTCCCTGATGGCCACGATTTCAGCATGGCCGGTAGGATCGAAAGATGTCTCCCTGTTATTGCGGGTTGAAACGATCACTTCTCCGTCGACAACTAGCACAGCGCCTACAGGGACTTCTTCCTCAGCGAAGGCTGCTTCCGCCTCCCTGAGGGCGAGCCTCATGAAATCAGCGTCTTGATCCACTGCACCCACGGCCCGATGCCTTCGCCGGTCTTGCTCGATATTTCAAAGATCTCGATTGCAGGATTGAGGGAGCGGGCGTCCCTCTTGATCTTCTCGACATCGATGTCTAGTACCGGTTTGAGATCGATCTTGCTGATAAGAAGGGCCCTGGACTCCTGGAAGATTATGGGGTATTTCAAAGGCTTGTCATGACCTTCGGTGAGACTCAGGATTGCGACCTTCACATTTTCGCCGAGCTTGAATTCTGCGGGACAAACGAGGTTACCGACATTCTCGATAAAAAGCAGTTTGATAGTATCCAGAGGCAGTTCCCCGAGCACATCGGAGATCATGCCGGCATCAAGATGACAAGCCCCGCCCGTATTTATCTGCACAACAGGAACGCCGAGCCGGTCGATGCGCTCAGCATCGTCGGTTCCCATGATGTCACCTTCTATGACGCCCAGATTAACGTCACTGCCAAGGGCTTTGATCGTAGTTTCGAGCAGCGTCGTTTTGCCGGCGCCGGGTGAGCTGATCAGATTGATTACAAAGATGCCCCTCTCGTCGAAGAACTTCCGGTTGCCTTCGGCGATCCGCTCGTTGGCGGTGAGGATCTTGTCAGCGAGCTTCAGTTTCATTCAAAAGACCTCCATTTCCGTTATCATCAATTCACGACCGGTCTTAATGGTGAATGAAACCCCTTCGCAATGGGGGCAGTTCAGGACATAGACACTTTCAGTCGTAAAGTCTTTCTCGCATATGTTGCAGCGGCCGGAGACTGGAACCTCTTCTATCTCCAGAACAGCCTGATCAGCAGCGGTCCCCTCCTTTACTGCATTGAATCCAAAAAGCAAGGCATCCGGCATAAGCCCGGATGCCTTGCCAATCAACACCTTTATGCTCCCTATCCTGCTGAATCCCTGGCTGCTGCAATTCTCCAAGGCGACTTCCAGCAGGCTCTCTGCAATCGACAACTCATGCATGTTTACTTGGTGACTTCTTTTTCGTATGCTTCTTTGCCGGCTTCTACAGCCGCGGCGACGGCCGATTTTTTCTCTTCGTACAATCCCTTGGCCAAGTCTACAGTCGAGGCTACCTTTTCCTTCGCCGTTCCGGCGTAATCGGTGGCCTTCTCCTTTACATCGTCTGCAAGTTCCTTGATCTTCCTCCGGGTTTCGATACCCGACTGAGGAGCGAGAAGAAGCGCCACCCCGGCGCCAACCATGCCTCCCAAAACAAAAGCGAGCAATACAGACCCTGAATTAAAACCTTCGCAATCATGATGGCTCATAAACGTTACCTCCTCTACTTGTGATGTTTCATCAAAACGCCAAGCGCAGCCTGAATACCCGCCATTATTCCATTTGACCTTAGAGACACCTGGTCCCTCACATCGCTGATGATCATGCTGACGGCCCGGACATTATCTGCAACATCCGAAACAGCCTCTGAAACATTTCTGATGTTGCTGGTTACCACTCCCACGTCATTGGTTATAGTCCTTATGCTCTTCAAGGTCAGCTCTGTCTCTTCCAGCGACCGTTTCATTCTCTGGTCGGTTGTCCTGATGAATTCATTGACCGCAACAGCCGTCTTCTTTATCTGTATAGACGAGAAGATGAGAAAGAAAAGAGCTGCAAGAAAAGTAATGATCACGATGAAGAACCCGACGGTCAACATTGCTGTCCAGTATTGGCCCCCCATATGACTCCCCCTTCATTCTTATTCGAGATAAGTTAAAACAGTCTTTAAAAGTTATATAAAGTATATATTATCAGGTCTGAAGAAACAAGCACAGCCATGCAGAGACATCCTCCGACCCTACAAATCATTCCTTAACTGTTTTCTGACATGGACTATTCTTTGGATGACCGTAAAGTGACTCAGGAGGAAGATAAGGACTATAACAGGAAAAAGCAGGCCGGTTATACATCCTAAGGCCAGGAGTATCACTCTCTCGGGCCTTTCAAGTATACCGACCTTGCAGTCTATCCCGAGCCCTTCAGCGCGCGCCCTGGAATAGCTTATCAAGAGAGATCCGACGAGGCCTCCAATGGACAAAAGCGCCCCCGCAATGCTCCCCGTATTGTAGAAATAC
>JBGOVD010000158.1:0-5433 GCA_041477935.1 Dissulfurispiraceae bacterium
ACCAGCTCGTTATGAATGACCTTCGATGGACAAAGGTGAAATACCGGGCTCCGGGCAGCGATCACTGGGAAGACAAGCCTCGGGATTGGGCGATGGACCGCATCGCTCAACTTGTGAAGAAGACCCGTGACGACAATTTTAACGAGTTCCAGGATGTCGCCGATGTAACAGGAAAGACGGCCAGGAAACGCGTCATGAACACATACGCCATCGCCTCTCTCGGGGGCGCGACCATATCCAACGAATGGAATTATATCCAGCAGAAACTGATGCACGGATTAGGAGTGGTGGCCGTAGAAAATCAGGCCCGGATATGACATTCCTCCACGGTCCCCGGTCTGGGGGTCAGCTTCGGGCGCGGCGGCTCAACGACCTTTCCGCGCGATCTCGTAAACTCCGATGCAGTCCTGATAATGGGCTCGAACATGGCCGAGTGCCATCCGGTCGCCTTCCGCTGGCCTCTCAAAGCCAAGACGGACCATGGTGCGGTCCTGATGCATGTCGACCCTCGTTTTACGCGCACCTCTGCTTTGAGCGACATCCATGTGCAGATACGCGCGGGCACCGACATCATTTTCCTCGGTGCACTCATCACTTACGTAATCAACAGCAAGAGATGGAACACCGATCCTTTTTTCAGGGAATATGCCGTGAATTATACGAATGCAGCAACACTGGTCAACCCGGACTTCAAAGATACCGAGGAGTTGAACGGGGTTTTTTCGGGCCTGTCGGCTGACGGCAAGTATTACGATAACAAAAGCTGGTCGTACCAGCGCACTGCAGCGCCCGCGCCGGCGGTAACCGATGCGAAGACCTTCAGTGATCTGCTATTGCAGAGGGTGCCGGGCCGGCCCAAGAGCGACCCGACTCTGAAGGACCCTCTAAGCGTCTTCCAGGTCGTCAAAAAGCATTATTCCCGTTATACACCGGAGATGGTCGAGAAGGTCTGCGGCTGCTCACGGGAGATGTTCTTAAAGGTGGCCGAGGCGCTGCTCAATAATTCCGGGCGAGAGAAGACATCCAATATTACTTATGCAGTCGGCTGGACCCAGCATACCGTCGGTGTACAGATCATCCGTACGGCGGGGATGCTGCAGGCATTGCTCGGCAATATCGGCAGGCCCGGCGGTGGCGTGCTGGCGTTGCGCGGACATGCGTCGATCCAGGGTTCGACCGATATCGCCACTCTGTATCACTCGCTGCCCGGCTATCTGAATATGCCCGATGGACGCAGGCCTCATGAGACTCTGAAGGATTTTATCCTCACAGAAGCCGTGCCTCTCTCTACAAGCTACTGGGGAAATTATCCCAAGTTCGCAGTCTCGTACTTCAAGGCCCAGTACGGAGATGCTGCAACAAAGGACAATGATTACGGCTACGACTATCACCCAAAGATTACCGCAGACCATTCGCACCTGCCGATGTTCGTGGACATGATGGCGGGAAAGATCAAGGGCTTCTTGTGCCTCGGACAGAACCCCGGCGTCGGCGGCCAGAACGCGCGTTTTCAACGCAAGGCGCTTGCCAAGCTCGACTGGATGGTAGTCCGCGACTTTTACGAGACAGAGACAGCGGCCTTCTGGCGCAATTCTCCGGAAATCAAATCCGGCGAGCTTAAAACCGCAGATATTAAGACCGAGATGTTTTTCCTGCCCTCGGC
This sequence comes from Dissulfurispiraceae bacterium, assembly GCA_041477935.1. Lineage (GTDB taxonomy): Bacteria > Nitrospirota > Thermodesulfovibrionia > Thermodesulfovibrionales > Dissulfurispiraceae > Fen-1308. Next base: position 1,664 of record JBGOVD010000158.1, read on the forward strand.
CTGTGTCCCTGAAATGGAAGGCTCATTCACCAATACCCAGCGCCTGCTTCAATATCACGAAAAAGCCGCCGATCCTCCGGATGATGCACGCAGCAACCTTTGGTTTACATATCATCTCGGCAGAAAGCTAAAAGAGCTTTACAAGGATTCGACTCAAGATCGCGACTGGGCGATAAAAAACCTGCTCTGGAATTACGAGGCTGGGCCTGCCGAAGTCGCACCGTGGCGCATCAAGGACGAGCCGTCGGCATACAAGGTGCTCAAGGAAATTAATGGCTTCACATGGAGCGACAATAAACCGCTCCCCACGTTTGCCGGCCTTAAGGAGGACGGCTCGACGGCCTGCGGCGCATGGATCTATACCGGAGTCATACCGGAAGAAGGTAAAAACAATGCGGCACGCCGGAAGGGCGACAACTGGATCTCTCCGGAATGGGGCTTTGCCTGGCCTGCTAACCGGCACATCATGTACAACCGGGCATCGGCTGACCTGCAAGGCAGACCGTGGTCCGAAAAGAAAAAGCTGGTCTGGTGGGATGCTAATGCAGGCAAATGGATCGCGCCTTCGGGAGAGGGCATCGACTTTGCGCCGACAAAGGCGCCGGGCTCCACCGGCAAAGACAACGGCATCGGTTTCGACTGGCTCGGCGGCAATGATCCTTTCATCATGCGGCCTGACGGCAAGGCTTGGCTATTCGCACCGTTCGGCCTTGTGGACGGTCCTATGCCGGCCCATTATGAACCGTATGAATCACCTGTCCACAACCTTGTTTATAAGCAGCAATCGAACCCCGTTGTGAAGGTTTGGAAAGTTGAGGGCAACCCGTACCATCTCGTCGCCGATCCGAAATATCCGATAGTCGTTACAACCTATCGCCTGACCGAGCATTACCTGAGCGGGACGATGAGCCGCTGGCTGCCGTGGCTTTCGGAATTGATGCCGGAACTATTCTGCGAAATATCTCCCGAGCTTGCATCTGAAAAGGGCGTAAAAAACAGCGATTACGTGACGATCCGGACGGCGCGCGGAGAGATCGAGGCCCTAGCACTGGTGACGCGGCGCATCAGGCCATTTATCCTCGACGGCAAGACAGTGCATCAGATCGGCCTGCCGTGGCACTGGGGATGGCAGGCTACTGCACGGGGAGATGTCGTGAACAACCTGAGCGCGCTGGTGGCAGACCCGAACGTCTCTATCCACGAAGGAAAGGTCTTTACATGCGACCTCCGCGCGGGCAGGGCAACTAAAAAAGGAGGTGCATAACATGGCCAAGGGAATGTTTGTAGACACATCGATATGCACCGGCTGCAAAGCCTGCCAGGTGGCATGCAAGGCATGGAACAGTCTTGATCCCGAGCCGAAGCATTTCAAGAGCGATCCCGATACTCACCTGCTTGCGACCAATTTTACCGGCAATTCTTATGACAACACCGGGGAATTGAGCTCAACGGATTGGCGGCATGTGAAATTCATCGAGCAGTTCAATGAGGAACGCACAGGATCCAGATGGCTCTTCGCGAGCGACTCCTGCAAGCACTGCACCGATGCAGGATGCATGAATGTCTGCCCTGTCGGAGCCATTACGCGCACAGAACTCGGCAATGTGGTGATACGGCAGGACAAATGCAAGGGTATCAGGGCATGTAATAAAGGCTGTCCATACGGCGTGGCCCGGTATAGTGAAAAGTCTCACACCTCCCGCAAATGTACGCTCTGCAACGATCGCATGCACAACGGCATGGGAACGGCTTGCGCCAAGGCATGTCCCACCGGTTCTATCAGGTTCGGAGAACTGTCGGAGCTCAAGGTCATAGCCGACGAGCGCCTTGCGCATCTCAAGGCCCTGGGCGAAACAAAGCACAACATCTACGGCTACACCGAAGCTAAAGGGCTCAATGTCTTTTACCTTCTCATGGACAAGCCTTCGGTATACGGACTGCCGGAAAATCCGGTAGTACCGCAAAGACCGAAGTCACTTCCGGTCATCTCAGGGCCCCTGGATGTTCTGACGGCCGGGCTGGCTGCAATTATCGGTTTCCGCGAGCGCACCACGAGGGGAGAAGAAGTCGAGGGAGTCGATGCCTGACGGCAAGATAGGAGCAGCTGATCCGCTGGTTCAGCGCTTGCGCGCATTGGCACAGGAATCTGCGGGACTGCCGGACATGGGGAAGGCAATACAGATTTACGGGGCCATCATTCCGATTCTCATGGATGCCGATCTTGACGTCGGGCAGATCCCGCTGCAATTTGAACAAGCGCGCACAAAATTGGAAGCAGGGCAGCCGCTGCTTCAGGGTCTCGAACTTGAACTCGACATCGAGGCTGCGCGAGATCTCATAATGCTACTTTCCGCTGCATTGAATAAAATTGGAGATCAGGTCGACCTCAGTTTGTCCGATTCCGCACACCGGATACGTTCAGATATAAGTGAAGACAGACTGGATATCGGCTATCTGCTGTCTCACGCTGTCGGCGGCGACAGAGGCACCGTAACATCCGCAGCTCAGGCCCTGCAGCTCGATGGCAACCTCCTGTGGATGCTGGCCCAAAACGCTCTCAAACCGGCCCTGCGGGCATGGTGCAGGCAATTGGCGCCTCTGGCTGAAGGGATCCAATGGGACAAAGAATTTTGTTTCGTATGCGGGGCAGGCGCGTCTTTGGGCGAACTTCGGGATGACAATCAGGCCAGACACTTGCGCTGCGGCCAATGCGGCTCCGACTGGCGCGTCGGCAGGCTTCAATGCATATACTGCGGAAACGAGGATCACAATACTCTCAGCTTCCTGCAACCGGAAGGCAACCCCGATAATGCACGTGCAGAGGTGTGCGGCAAATGCAACGGTTATCTTAAGGTCATCACTGCATTTGCCCCAACGGCTTCTGAGATGCTTGCAGTCGAAGACCTCGCTACCCTGCATCTGGACTACATAGCTCAGGAAAAGGGCTTTTTGAGCTCAGAAGCCCGTCGGACCGCTTCCGCATGAGATGGAGGCTCAGCTTATGCCTTTTGTGATAACCGTCACGGTATGTTCAAACTCGTTACTATAGTCTTGATATGTGTGCTTCAAGCTGTGCCTCAATGTGCTACAATTGACGAATAAGGTGCCTTACCTGGGGAGGGGGGCAATTCTTGCGGGAGGAAGGTTATGAAGACTGAAAGGAGGCGTCACGCGCGTGTGGCTGTGGAGGTCGATGTTGATGTGTCGGTACAGATTAACAAGACGCTCAGCGGGCGCGTAACTGATATTAGTGAGATAGGGCTTTTCGTGGAACCCGGCCATCATGTCGAGAAGGGCAATTTTGTTGTAATCAGATTTTACGGCCAAAAAATTATGTTTGGCGCTACCGTGCGTCGAGTCGCAGAAAATGGCTTTGGCGCGGAGTTTGGCAGTATGCATGACGCACATCGCGAGGTAATTTCAAGATTTATTCCAAAGCCAAAACAGGCAAAAGTCTCGTTTGTTGTACAGATGCCTGCCGTGATGCTTCTTTGCGACGACGGATCGCATCCAATTCTGACGCGCGAGCTGGAAAAGGCGGGATTTTCGGTTTTGGAGGTAAGAAGCATAGATAAGGTGATCTCTTCAATGGAGCGCTTTGATGTTGTAAGTATAGTCAGCGATTATATGGTCGGCGGCAAAGATACATTATCAGTCCTCAAGGAAATCAAACAGGAACAGCCGCGAAACTTTCCAGTCATTATGTATTCAGGCAGATATGATATTCCGCATAAGAAATTTGAGGAACTCGGAATACAATGTTTTTCCAG